>VFZQ01000155.1 GCA_016871135.1 Acidobacteriota bacterium
ACGCAAGTCGCTCCGCAAGATGCGGCGGAGGAAGCGCCTTATTCCTTCGTTCTGGAAACAGGCTTCTCTTTGGCCGGAGTGACGCTATATTATGCGGGACTCAATAGTTTCTTTATCACAATCGGTGTCACTCCGCCTCCAACACTCGCGCGATGAAAATCCGCGCCCTTCGGTACCGCGCC
The DNA here is from genome assembly GCA_016871135.1 of Acidobacteriota bacterium. Classification (GTDB taxonomy): domain Bacteria; phylum Acidobacteriota; class Terriglobia; order Bryobacterales; family Bryobacteraceae. The sequence goes on from VFZQ01000155.1 coordinate 183, forward strand.
GCCCGGCGAGCAAGAGGTATAGTGGCGCTCGCCGTCATCAGAAATAGAAGAACGTCTAGGTCCGTCATATCTCTAAGTGGCGACAGGGCCAGGTTTGTATCCGATATTATTTCGAGCCTGGATCGCCCTGCAAGACGAACGGCGCCCAGTAGTAGGGATGGCGCCAACGCGGTTCTTTCCTCAGCGCGAGCTTGGCCGCGCGCAGCGCTTCGTCTTTCGGCAGGCCCGCTTTCAGGCCGGAGTAGAACCGCCGCATCAGCTCCGATGCAGCCGCGTCGTTCACATTCCACAAGCTGACAACGACGCTCCGCGCGCCGGCCAGGAAGAACGCTCGCGACAACCCCTGCACGCCTTCGCCATCGAGCACCCTCCCCAAGCCCGATTGGCACGCCGAGAGCGTGACCAAATCCGCGCGCAGATCGAACTTCGAAATCTCCCGCGCCTGCAGGAATCCGTCGTCGCTGCCGCCAGGGGCCAGGACGATCCCGCTCCGCGCGGGGTTCGCGCCGTCGAAATACCCGTGCGCCGCGAAATGCAGATACCGGTAGCTAGACAACTCCTCTTTCTTCATCCGCTCCTCGGAGGCCCGTTCGCCGAGGAAAGTCGTGCCGCCGGGGAAGAGCCTGCCGATCGACTGCACTTCGGCGCGCGCGTTGGGCAACGGGGCGAATGAGTAACCGCGCTCAAGGACCGGGGCCATCGCGGCCGCGCCGGGCAGTAGCGGATCGCCCATCGCGAGAAGCGTTCTTTCGGCCGAGGCCGCCGGTTTTCGCAGCGCGCCCGCAATCGACGCCGACGGCGCGTAGGCGATGCGGTGCGTCTCGATCAAGCCGCCGATCGCTTCGAACGGGACATACGATAGCGCGCCATCGGGTACGATCACGAGGCTGCGCTTGCCCGTAAGCGCCTTTTCCAGCGGAGCGATCAGCAATCGATGCAACTGCGCGCCCGCCGCGGAAACAGCCGCTTGCTCGCGGGCCGCCGTCAAGGCGCTCACCGGCTTCGACGCCAACCGCCGAAACGCGTCGACATGTTGTAGCACTTCCGCGCGCGGCGGCAGCGAGACGACTTGTGTGCCCGCCGCCGTTATGACCCACGCTACCGATCGAGCCGGCCCGAGCGCGTACGTGATAACGGCGCCGTCCTTGCCCGCCAACTCGGTTCGCGTCCGCTCTTCGTCCCACGCCTCGTACAGACCTTCATTCGCGTGCCGCCCTTCGGCCCGCTGCAACAGGTCGAGATCGCGCTCCGCGCGCGAGAGATCGCTTTCCAAACGCTTTCGCTGCGCGGCCGGCACTCCCGGGCGGAACAAGTTCGATTGCGCCGACGTCACCGCCGCCAACAGCGCCGCTTCGTCTTTAGCTGCCGGCTTTGACTCCGCTCTGCTCCCTAGAAATTCGCCGAGACTGCGCGCCCGCGTCCGTTCCGTCACCAGATAAGCGCGCGCAGCGTAGCCAGCAGTTGGCTCGCGATCGTGCATCGTCACCAGTAGTTCCAGGTGATCGTCGTCTCGCTTGGCGCGGGAGGAGCGGAACGACGCCCGAGTCGCTGGATTCGTTATTCGCGCCGCGGCCAAATCCGAGACCGCGATCGATCGTTCGATGTCGGCCAGTGCCAGCTCAAAGCTTCCCTGCCTCTTGTGAAACGCCGAGCGCATCGAGTACGTGCGGGCCTCCCCTTCACGCTCCGAATTCTTCCGCGCCGCCGCAAACGCGAGTTCAAAATAGCCCAACGCCTCGTCGTTTCGCCGATCGTGCTCGGCCACGCGGGCGAGCGATGTATAAATGCGCGACATCGAAACGCCGACGCCGGACGACTTGTGCAACGCTAGGGCCTCGCCCGCCGCCGCTCGCGCTTTGTCCCACTCACCGGTGTGTGTGTACATCTCCGCGAGCGGCGCGAGCGTGCTGGCGACGTTGGTCTTCATTCCCGATTCGCGATACAACGCTACCGCGCGTTCAAACTCGGCCGCCGCCTCGACAGGCCGGCTTTGCCGCAGAAGGGCTTCGCCGAACGCCACGCGCACGCCCCCTTCGCCCACGCGGTCGCCGACTTTGCGGAATAGCTCGCCCGCCTGCTTCAGATAGCTCTCGCCTTTCCCGGCCTCGTTGAGGCTGATCAGAATCTGGCCGAGATTGCTCATCGTGCGCGCCGTACCGCGATCGTCCCCGCGTTCCTTCCGCATTTGCAAGACGCGGCCAAATAGTTCGATCGCCCGCTGCGTGTCTCCCGCGTTCGCGCTCGCGTTCGCAAGATTAAAGAGGGCTATGGGCACATCGTCGCGCATGCCAAGAGGTTCCAACATCGGCAGAATCTTCTCGTAGTAGCCGACGGCTTTCCTAAACTCGCCGCGACTCGAAGCCGCCAAGCCGAGTCCATTCAATGCCGTCAGTTCCCGGCTAGGAAATCCTTCAGCGCGACAGATCACAATCGCCCGCTCCAACAGTTCAACGCCCGCTTCCAATTCGCCGCTCAGCGCCATCGACGTGCCTCGATCCACCATCGCGGCCACCCAACCGTAGCGCTCCGCCGCAAGCGGTTCGAGAAGTTCCATCGCCCGCGCGTCCGCCGCTTGGCTCGCCTTCTTGTCGCCGAGTATGTTTAAGGCCCGCGACAGCCGCCTGTGCGCGTATCCTTCGAACGGAACATCGCCAGCGGCCTTGGCGAGTTCGACCGCGCGGTTCAATACAGCGATCTGCTCTCTCGTCGCCGCGGCCGTCTGCTTCGCCGCAAGCGCGGGCGCGTCGACAAAGATCAACCGGAACGCCGCGGCCAGAGAGCGATCGGCCTCGGTCGGCGTGCGCGACTCAATTTCCAATCGATACCGCGCCGGCCCCGCGACCGCGCCTTCCAACGTAATCACATATTCGCGCGAACGCTCCGCGATCCACGCCGCGTGTTCATTGCCTCCACCTTCGCTGCGAGCGACCTTCACCTTGTCCAGGTACAGGACGAAATCGCCTTGTACCTGATGCGCCCGCGCAATCGCAAACTGCCCCGCTTCCAGGCGCACCGGATGCCGCACAGTGGCTAGCGGCTGCAACTCGCCTTCAAAGGTTTGCCCCAGCGCCGCGATCGCCGACAATACCCAAATCCGATACACGCCCCAGTTCTACCACACTACTTGGCGCCGTTCGGCAAACGCCGCCGGACTTCATCGGCGAAGTTCAGAATGAGCCGCACGTGCGTTTCGGGCTTTTGTGAGTTCGAGTCGATGATCGCGATCGCGTGCTTGCCGTCCGGCGTTACATCAAACATGGCATCTTCGAAGTCCGAGGTAACCTGGCCGGGCCACTGCCCTCCCGGCTCCGCCAGAATACTGTCTCCCCGGGTTGTGTACGGAACAACGGTAATTCTTTCGTCCAGTCCGTAGTAAAAGGCGCCGCCCTTAGCCGGCCACTTCGGATCATAGCCTCCATTCTTCGAGATCTGCCATTTGCCGCCGGCCGGCGATCCATCCGCCGACAGAGAAACGACGTAGACTCTGTACACTCCGGTCTCGTTCGACATGTAGGCCACAAAGCGGCGGTCGGGAGAAAACACCGGCTTCTCCTGGCGGCCTGGCCCACTCGCTAGCAGCACTCTCTTTCCAAACCGGTATCCATTCCCGGCGGGCTCAACTGTTGCGATCCAGATATCGGCGTCCTTCGCTACGCTCGTGCCCGCCGCCAGCTTGCCGTCGCTCGAAATCGTCACCTTCGAGAGGCCCTCGGAACCCGCTACCAGCTCAGGCTGTCCGCCACCGTCGGCGCGAGCCGCCATTATCTTTTTATCGCCGAAGAAGATAATACGCGTCCCGTCCGGAGTCCAGGAGGGCTGGCCCTGTGGGTGATCATTCAGGCTCAGCCGGTTCGTGGCGCCACGCGTCACATCGTGAATGAGAATTCGCCCGATTCCGGTTGAAAGGTCTACGAAGGCAACCCGCGTGCCATCCGGCGAAATACTCGGTGTGACATAGGCGCCCGAAGTTGGAATCAGCTTCGTCTGCTTGCCCGCCGCGTCGACGCTCATCATAAAGCGATCGGCGGAGTTTCCGTGACGATACGCCAGCACGCCCGTGTTGGAAATGCTGAATGGTGTGACGCCTCTCCCATCCCAAACGTCGTCCACGATCGGAATCGCATCGCCGGCCGTTTTCATACGGTCCAGGTCAAACCGCACCGCAAAAATTTTCTGTTGGCGCAGAAACACCAGATGGCCGCTTGGCAAATAACGAGCCGCGATCGCGTTTGGCACGAGCATCTCCGGCTCGGCGCGCCCGGGCACATGCACACACGCATCGAATCCGTATCCAACGAGACCCTGCTTGCGTGTGAATAATAGGCCCTTGCCACCTGGCAGATTCTGAGGGCTTAATTGGGCCTCAACTCCCTCGCGCTTTGTGAGTGGTTGCGGAGTTCCACCCGAGGCTGAGATTCGCGAGAAAAAGCCCTGATTCCACTGGTCGAACGACACGGTGATCGTTCCGTCTTCGCTCCAAACGGCGCCGCCGGAATAGGGAGCGTCGGCGAGCGCAGCCGCCGTGCCACCGTCAAGCGAAACAGTCTTTAGCCGGCCGCCCGCGTAATCGGAAAAGAAGCCGATCGATTTTCCATCGGGCGAGAAGAACGGGTATCGCGCGTTCTTGGTATCAGGGATGATCGAAGTCTTGGCCTGATCCAACCGCCGCGTCGCGAGATGGGAACCGTTCGCGCCTCGGACCACGAACTCCAATCGAGTGCCGTCAGGCGAGATGACAGGATCGTCCACTTCGTCCGGGCCCGCGTCGATATCGACGTGCATCATGGCGCGTTCGCTCGTCACCGCTGGCGCCTTCCACAACGCCGCCACGAGGGCTAGCGCGAGTAGGCCCGCGGCGATCCACGGCAGTCGACTGCTCTGCTTCACGGCGGCCTCTGGCTCGTTCGAGATCCGTTCCAATTCGCGCCTCAGATCGCGCGCGGTTTGCCATCGATCCTCGGGATCTTTCTCCAGACAAGTCTTCAACAACTGGTCCAGCGCCGTGGGGGCGATATCGCTGATCGACGGCGCGGGCCGTTCCATGATGGCTGCGATCACGCTCGCCATGTTCGTGCCATCGAACGCGCGCTTGCCGGTCAACATCTCATACAGCACCACGCCGAACAAGAAGATGTCGCTGCGTGCGTCGATCTGACGGTCGTTTCCTTGCGCCTGCAACTGCTCGGGCGACATGTAGTAGAGCGTGCCGACGATTTCGTTCTTGCCGGTAAGGGCCATCGTCAGCGTCTCGTCGCCGATTGGCTGCGCGGTGGGCGCGAGCTTGGCGAGACCGAAGTCCAGCAATTTGATGCCGGACTTGGTGACGAGAATATTCGCCGGTTTCAGATCGCGGTGCGTGATGCCCTTCTTGTGCGCGGCGGCGAGCGCGTCGCAAATCTGTATGGAGTACTTCAACGCTTGATCGAGCGGCAGCGGCGTCTTCAGCGGCGCGCCGTCGATGAATTCCATCACCAAATAGTTCGGCCCGACATCGTAGAGTGTGCAGATGCCGGGATGATTTAACGCCGCCACCGCGCGGGCTTCGCGTTCGAAGCGCTCGGAGAACTGCTCCTTGGAAACCTTGACCGCGACGATGCGGTCCAGCCGCGTGTCGCGCGCCTTATACACCTCGCCCATTCCGCCCGCGCCAATCGGCGCAAGAATTTCATACGGTCCCAAACGAGTGCCGGCGGCCAGTTGCATCGAGGTTCCATCGATTATGTCGACTCCCGTGCGCTATCCTCTTCGAGTGACGAAACGACGCATCGGCATTCATTGTTCGACATCGGGCGCGCTCGAGAACGCGGCGCTGAAGGCCATCGAACTTGGCGCGAACTGCTTGCAGATTTTCTCGGGTAGTCCCCGCACCTGGGCGGCGCCTCCGCCGAACCCGGTCAATGTGGCCAAGATGGCCGCGTTGCGGAAAGAGCACGACCTCACCCCGCTCGTCATTCACGCCAACTACCTGATCAATCTCTGTTCGGCCGACGCGGCCAACCGGCCCAAGTCGATCACGGCGTTTCGCGGCGAGGTCGAACGCGGCATCACTATCGGTGCGGAGTACCTGGTCGTTCATCCGGGCTCGGCGAAGGATCACGAGACGCGTGAATCCGCCATCGCCGCGTTCGCCGAAGGACTTGTCGAAGCGTGCGCGGGCCTGAAGTCGAAGACGCTGTCGATCCTGCTCGAAAACACCGCCGGTCACGGCAATCTGCTCGGCGGCTCGCTGAGCGATCTGCGTGCGATTCGCGATCTTGCGGCCGATCGGGTGAAACTCCGTATCGGCTACTGCCTCGACACGTGCCACTCTTACGCCGCCGGTTATGAGATCACTACCGAAGCGGGCCTGAAGAGATTCATCGGCGAGACGGAGAAAAATCTCGGCCTCGAAAACGTCCCGGTGATTCACGCCAACGATTCGAAGGGCGCACTCGCTTCGCATCTCGACCGCCATGCCAATATCGGCGAAGGCTATATTGGAATAGAGGGGTTTCGCCGCATCCTGAACGCTCGCGCGCTGCGCGATAAGGCTTTTGTTTTAGAGACGCCGATCGACAACGATGGCGACGATAAACGCAATGTCGATGCGCTGTGGAACCTGATTCGCTAACATGCCGGAACAGACCTACGATCACAAGTCGATTGAACCTAAGTGGAGCGCGCGCTGGGCCGCCGACCCCACACTTTTCGCGCCCGAAGAGAACTCGTCGAAGCCGAAGTTCTACGTGCTCGAAATGCTCCCGTATCCATCCGGCGCGCTGCACATCGGCCACATCCGCAACTACTCGATCGGCGATGCGCTGGCGCGCTTCAAGTGGATGCGCGGCTTCAACGTTCTGCACCCGATGGGCTGGGACGCCTTCGGTCTGCCGGCCGAAAACGCAGCCATCAAAAACAAGCGCGAGCCGGCCGAATGGACGCACTACAACATCGAGCAGATGAAGCGCCAACACCGGCGCATGGGCTTCTCCTACGACTGGGCGCGCGAGGTCTCCACCTGCGAACCCGACTACTACAAGTGGAACCAGTGGTTCTTCATCCGCATGTTCGAGAAGGGTCTCGCCTACCGCAAGGCCGCGCTGTTGAACTGGTGCCGCGAGTGCGCCACGGTGCTGGCCAACGAGCAAGTGGTCGACGGCTGCTGCTGGCGGCACGAGGACATTCCGGTTGAGCAAAAAGAGCTGACGCAGTGGTTCATCAAGATCACGGCGTACGCCGACGAACTGCTGCGCGATATCGAGAAGCTGCAAGGCGGCTGGCCGGATCGCGTGCTGGCGATGCAGACGAATTGGATCGGCCGCAGCGAAGGCACGGAAGTCGATTTCACGATGGACGGGACGGGCGAGAAGGTCCGCGTCTTCACGACGCGCGTCGATACGATCTATGGCGCGACATGCGTGATCCTCGCGCCCGAGCATGAGCTAGTCAAGAAGTACGTCTCTGGCGACAACGCCGCCGCCGTAAAAGCGATGATCGACGCGCGCGCGACGCAAGGCCCGGGCGAAGTCGAAAAGGTTGGCGTCTTCACGGACATGCACGCGATCAATCCTTACAACGGCGAGAAGGTTCCGGTGTGGGTCGCGAACTTCGTGCTGACCGGCTATGGCACCGGTGCGATCATGGCCGTGCCCGCGCACGATGAACGCGACTTCGAATTCTGCACCAAGTACGGCATTGCGATTCGGCCCGTGATTCGGCCCTACGATGGGTCGACTGCTGAACTGCCGTTCTGCGACTACGGCGTCGTTGCAAACTCAGGCGAGTGGTCCGGTCTTCCGTCGGCCGATGCGCGCAAGAAGATGTCGGCGCACGCCGCGGCGAACGGCTTCGGCGAAGCGTCCATCACGTTCCGCATCAAGGATTGGGGCATCTCGCGCCAGCGCTACTGGGGCACGCCGATTCCGATGATCCACTGCAATGCGTGCGGCGTGGTCCCCGTGCCGGATTCCCAACTGCCCGTGCTGCTGCCGGCCGATGTCGAGCTTTCGGGCAAGGGCCAATCGCCGCTGGCGGGCTCGGAGCCGTTCGTCAACGTGCCCTGTCCGAAGTGCGCGGAACCCGCGCGCCGCGAGACCGACACAATGGACACGTTCGTCGATTCGAGTTGGTACTTCTATCGCTACTGCGACGCGCAGAACAGCGATGCGCCGTTCGATCCGCAGAAGATCGCTTACTGGTTCCCGATCGATCAATACATCGGGGGCGTCGAGCACGCGATTCTGCACTTGATCTACTCGCGCTTCTGGACGAAGATGATGCGCGACATCGGCCTCATCACCAACGACGAACCCGCCGCGCGGCTGTTCACGCAAGGCATGGTGATCAAAGACGGCGCCAAGATGAGCAAGAACAAAGGCAACGTCATCAGCGCCGATTCGATGATGGACGACTTCGGCGCCGACACCGGCCGCTTGTTCGAACTTTTCGCCGCGCCGCCGGAGCGCGATCTCGACTGGACCACCGACGGGGCGATGGGCGCGTACCGTTTCATCGGCCGCGTGTTCCGCTTCGTCACGCGTTCGATCGACCGCTTCGATACGCCCGGCACACCCGGCGATGCCGATCGCAAAGTGCTGCGTAAGCTGCATCAGACGATCCAGCGCATCACCGACGATTTCGAGAGCCGCTGGCACTTCAACACATCCATCGCGGCATTCATGGAGTTCGTCAACGAACTCTACGCGCAGGAGTCCGAGCTCACCGGCGCGACGTTGCGCGAGGTCTCCGAAAAAACCGTGCTGCTGCTGGCGCCCTTCACGCCCTACCTGTGCGAAGAGTTGTGGGAGATGATGGGCCTTGCCGGGCCTGTGTTTAAGCAGCCTTGGCCGGTGTTCGATCCGGAGCTTGCGAAGGAAGACGGCGCGGAAGTGATCTTCCAGGTCAACGGTAAACTGCGCGGCAAGGCGACGGTGGCGTTCGGCACGTCGAAGGAGGCGCTGGAACAACTGGCGCTTGGCGATGAAAAGGTCAAGCCGTTTGTCGAGGGCAAGACCATCGTTAAGGTCATCGTTGTGCCGGACAAGCTGGTGAACGTCGTTGTGAAGTAGCAGGACGCCAGACGTCCGCCGATATTGGGACAGTGGAGTTCGAGCCGGACGACTCGGGCGTGTGGTGACGCACGTACGACGCCGGATTGCGCTTGACTGTGCGATA
>VFZQ01000156.1 GCA_016871135.1 Acidobacteriota bacterium
ACAGACACTTACCCCCAACCTCACCTTCTCGCCAACTCGGACCAAGCGGTAACTCCTTTACCTTCAACTCCGCTCCCGCTCACTCCGCGCTAATTTGGACAGCCGTGATTCCAAATACGAGGCTACTGCCGCTTTCGCATCGCCGACTTCGGGATTACCAGCGCCATCGACCCGCGCGCGGTCACCACCTCATACTTGCCCTGGAACGCGATCAACAGATGCGCGGCCCACTCTTCTAGGCCGTAGTCTTTCACCAAGTACTGCACCATATCGGTGGTCGCCATTTCGAGTGCTCGATCGAGCGAGCTCTGAAACTCCGGCTGTGAGCCGATTGAGATAATGGCGTCGGCGGTCTCGACTCGCGGCCCCGTCAACCCGGCCTTCTTACGCAGTGTGACGGAGAACTCCACATCCATCGATGTTTCGACGCCGTTGCCCGTCGGCTCGCCATCGCCCTGCAGCGCGTGGCCGTCGCCGAGGAACAACAACGCGCCGGGATGATAGACCGGCAACATGACGACGGCGCCCTCGCCAATCCGGTTGTAGTCGAGATTGCCCCCGTACGATCCCGATGGCGACGACGTCGGCGCCCAATCGCCCGGCGCCGCAACGCCGACACAGCCGAGCATCGGCTTGGCGGGAAACTCCATCACGATCGCGTTGCTGCCCGGCTCGCGCAACTTCACAATGCCCTTCGCACGGTCGAGATCCCACGGCACGTAGTGCGCGAAGCCCTTGCGCACGAGGTCGCGCTTGTACACCGGCGGATACGTTTTCTCAATGTACTCGGGCGTCATCGCGAACAGGCCGAGCCGGTAGCCCGAGTAGCCCCAGTCGCGATTCAGACGGACTTTGTTAAAGCGAATCAGCACGGCATCGCCTGGCTCGGCACCTTCAATGTAGAACGGACCAGTGAGCGGATTCGGGCCGTCGGTCTTTTCGACGCTGTTTAAATCCTTGCCGCTGGAGTCGAGCGTCTTGGTCGCGACCACTTCGCCGGGCTTCACGCGCTGCATCACCGGATGCTTCGCGGAGAACGTTCGATAGTAGGGCTGAGCCGCCAAAGCCAGCGTGAATAACGGGAAGAGTCGAAGCGCGTTCATAGACAAATGGTAGCCTGAGTGATTAGGACTTGATGGCCGACAAAAAATTGCAAGTAATCCCTCTCGGTGGCCTGGGCGAGTTCGGTATGAACTCAATGGCGATCCGCTACGGCGACGACATCATCGTCGTCGACGCCGGCATGATGTTTCCCGATGCGGAACTATTGGGCGTCGACATCGTCACGCCCGACTTTTCGTATCTGAAGGACAACGCCGGGATGGTGCGCGGCCTTCTGCTCACGCACGCGCACGAAGACCACATCGGCGGCGTGCCGTTTCTTCTTGCCGATCTGGACATCCCCGTCTATGGCACCGGCTTTACGCTGGCGATGGTGGAGCGCCGTCTCGAAGAGCACGCGATGCTCGAAGACGCCAAACTTAACGAGATCAAACCGGGCGATGTCGTCAAGCTCGGACCGTTTGAAGTGGAGTTCATCCACGTAACCCACTCGACTGCCGCTTGTGTGGCCCTCGCGATAACCACGCCGCTTGGCGTCATCATTCACACCGGCGATTTCAAGGTCGATCCGACACCGCTCGACGGCCGGCTCTTCGACCTCCACAAGTTCGCCGAATACGGCAAGCGCGGGGTGCTGCTGCTGATGTCGGACTCGACCAACGTCGACCGCTCCGGTTACACCGAAAGCGAACGTGCCGTCGCGCCGCGACTGGAAGACATCATGGTGCGCAGCGAGCGGCGCGTGGTTGTGTCGTGCTTCAGTTCTTCGGTCCACCGATTGCAGATGATCTTCGATCTTGCCCGCAAATCCGGACGCAAGGTCGGGCTGCTCGGCCGCAGTATGTTGTCGGTTACCGAGATCGCGCACAACCTTGGCTTGCTTGAAGTGCACGACAATCTGCTCCTACGCCCACAGGATATTCAGCTTGCCGAGCCCGCCAAGACGTGTGTGCTGGTCTCCGGCACGCAGGGCGAGCCGATGAGCGCGTTGTCGCGTGTCGCGGTCGATAATCACAAGCACTTGAAATTGGAGAAGGGCGACACCGTCGTTCTCAGTGCGCGCATGATTCCCGGCAACGAAAAGAACATCATGCGTATGATCAACCACGTCGCGCGCCGTGGCTCTAACCTGATCTTCGGTTCGATGACGCCGCCCGTGCACGTCTCCGGCCACGGCTCTTCGGAAGAATTGAAGTTGATCCTAAATCTTGTGCGGCCGAAGTATTTCATGCCCGTGCATGGCGAGTACTATCAGCTCTCACGCCACGCGCAACTCGCGAAACACCTGCGCGATCACGGATTGGAAGCGTCGTTCGTGATGGAGACCGGCGAGTCGCTTGAGATCGACGAAAAGGGCGCCCGCAAAGGCGAGCGCATCGCGGTCGGACGCGTCTGTATCGACTCCGGTTCGATCGACGAAGTCGTCGAAGACATGGTCATTCGCGATCGCCGCCATCTTTCCGAGGATGGCTTTGTAATGCCAATCATCGCGATCGACAAGTCGACCGGCAAGCCCGAAGGTCCCCCTGAAATCGTCAGCCGCGGATTTCTAAGTGAGGATAACAAAGATATCCTCGCCGAAGCGAAAAAAGTTGTCGCGCGCACGCTCGAAACATCGAATCACGAAGAGCGTGCCGATTGGGGCGTTATGCAGGAAAAGATCCGCGCCGATCTGAAACGGTATCTCACCAAACAGACCGCGCGCCGTCCTCTGATCATGCCCGTTATTTTGGAAGTATGACGATCGAGGACGCATCCGGGTACTCAGGCGAGGCCGACCGCCGCGAGACACCAACGACGGCTGATGATGTGGCCGCGATCCTGCGCGAAGCGTCGTCGAACGGTACGCCGGTGACGATTCTCGGCGCGGGCTCTGGCGTTACGGGCGGCGGCGTTCCCGATGGCGGCATCGCGCTGTCGATGGAAAAATTCCGTAGGCTCGAAATCGGCGACGGAACGGCGCGCGCGGGAGCCGGCCTGTTGCTTTACGAATTGCAGAACGCCGCGCGCGCGGCGGGCCAGTTCTACGCGCCCGACCCCACCCACAACGCCGCCGCTCTCGGCGGCACGATCGCCAACAACGCCAGTGGTTCGCGTTCGTTCATGTATGGTTCCACACGCCGTCACGTGCTCGCGATGCAAGTTGCGTTTGCCGACGGCTCGGTGCGCGAGTTCAGGCGCGGCGACGCGATCGACTTCGACGTACGCGCCGTGCGACAGCCCGCGACAAAGAAACATCAGGCCGGCTATCCGCTCAAACCCGGCATGGACTGGATCGATCTGATCTGCGGCAGCGAGGGAACGCTCGGTGTTGTCATCGAGGCGACGTTTAAACTTCTGCCCGCGCCAGGCCCGCTGCTTACTGGTGTTGTGTTCTTTCCGAGTGAAGACAAGGCGCTCGACGCCGTCGACGCATGGCGCGGCGTCAAACGGTTGCGCATGCTCGAATACGTCGATGCAAATTCGCTGAAACTAATCGGCGGCCCTGCGTACGGCGCGGGTCTATTGATCGAGCAGGAAGATCCCGACGAAGAAGCGTGGATCGAACGCCTGGAGCAAACCGGCGCCCTTGCCGACGAGTCCTGGTTCGGTACCACCGACGCCGACCGCGAACGCTTCCGAAAGTTTCGCCACGCGCTGCCCGAAAAGGTCAACGACACCGTACGCAAACGCGGCTCGCTAAAAATGGGAACCGACTACGCCGTGCCCATCGAACGCAATCGAGAGATGATCGGTCTCTATCGCAAGGGCCTTGCCGAATTCACCGGCGACGCCGTGATCTACGGCCACATCGGCGACGGCCATCCGCACGTGAACCTCATGCCCACTGGTGAAACTGAACGCAACAAGGCGTGGGAGTTGATGCACACATGGGCGCACCAAGCCGTCGAACTCGGTGGCACTGTTGGCGCCGAACATGGCCTCGGTAAGCGAAAACGCCACTTGCTCGAAATGATGTATTCGAAAGAAGAACTCGACGCCATGAAGCAGGTCAAACAGCGCTTCGACCCAGCCTGGATACTGGGCCGAGGCAATCTGTTCGATCCGCCTATGCCGTCATAAACGACGTGATCTCGCCGATTTCGCTTTCCGACAATCGGAACGTCGCCGCGCCCATCACACCATTTAATTGCGCGGGTGAACGCAGCCCGACAATGGCCGCCGTTACCTCGGGGAGCCGCAGCGCCCAGGCAATCGCAACTTCGCCCGGTGTGCGCCCGTACCGCGCGCCGATGTCGCGGAGCAGTTCGACCAGTGCGAGATTGCGGGTCAACAGCGGTTCTTGAAAATTCGGCGTGCGCTGGCGGAAATCGTCCTGCGGCATCGCGGCGATCCGCTCGCGCGTCATCGATCCACTCAGCAGGCCCGACTTCATCGGCGAATAGACGAGAGTTCCAATGTTGTTCGCGCCGCAGTACGGCAGCACTTCGGCTTCAATCTCCGGCGAGACGATGCTGTACGGTGGTTGCAGTGATGTGATCGGCGCGATCGGCACGACGCGCTCCAACTGAGACTTGCTGAAGTTGGAAACGCCGATCCACCGGACCTTGCCCTCTTTCTTCAACTCCGCTAGCGCGCTCCAGCCCTCCTCGATGTCTTCGTCCGGTTCCGGCCAGTGAATCTGGAACAGATCGATCGTCTCGACATCAAGTCGCCGCAAACTCGCCTCGCATTCGCGCTTGACCGAGTCGGCCTTCAGACGTTTTCCGATCTGCCGGTTCTCATCCCACACGCGCGCGCATTTGGTGAAGATGTAGGGCTTGGACGATCGCCCTTTCACCGCGCGGCCTACCACCTCTTCGGCGTGGCCTAGTCCATATACTGCCGCCGTGTCGATCCAGTTCCAGCCCGCGTCCAACGCCGCGTGAACGGCGTTTACCGAATCCTGATCGTCCTGCGGTCCCCAGCCGAATGCCCAGCCGCCGCCACCCATCGCCCAAGCGCCCACACCCAGCGGTGTAATGCGGAGGTCACTGTTTCCTAATGTTCGAAGCTGCATCGTTCTATTGTGCCGCAAGGCCACTCGAAAATAGTTATCATTTTGGTCGAAGAGCAAAGGGGAGGACTTTCTTGCGACGGAGGCGATTGTGGTTGGCGGCTGCGTTAATCGGTGCGGCGACGCTTACCTACGCAACTTGGCGAACCTATGAAGCCGGGCGCTCCGACGTAGGGAAAGTGTATCGGATCGCCTACGATTCGACCCCTCCGCACTACGACCACGTTCCAGGAAAAGGTGCCGCCGGATTTGCTGTGGACGTAATGAACGAAGCGGCACGCCGTGCCGGTGTGCGCTTGGAATGGGTGTATCTCGGCAACGGTGCACGGGCGGCGCTATTGGCGGGCCAGGTCGATCTCTCGCCGCTCGGTTATTACCGGCCCGGTTCATATCCGAGTCTTCATCAAACTCGCCCATGGACCGAGGACTATCACGTCCTTGTCTGGGACAAAGCCAGGTTCTCCTCTGACGCTTCCGACTGGGCCGGCCGCAAGGTCGCGCACGTTGGACGCGTTGCGTCCGCCGAGATGGCCGCGTCGCGATTCAAAGGATCGACGCTGCTCCCCGCCAAATCGCGCCTCGAAGCGCTGCGCACCGTTTGCACCGGCGCGGCCGATGTCGCATTTGTCGACCTGCGTGTCATAGAGTCGGCCCTCTTGGAACGGCCCGACGAATGTGGCCGCGTTCGCTTCCATGTCCAGCAGAGCGCTGACTCCGTTGATCGTCTCAGCTTATTTGCGCGTCCCGCGGTGGCTGCGGTCGCCGAACGGATGCGAGACAGCATCGACACAATGATCGACGATGGCAGTTTCGTTACTATTGCCGATCGATGGTTCGTTTTCTCTGGCGCCGAACTCCGCAATGTGACCCGCCTACAGCAGAGCAATCAACAGTTGCGGTGGTTGACTGCGCTCTGCGCCGCGATGGCGATTGCAATCGGCGCGCTCGCAATCTTGATCCGCAAACTACGCGATGCCCGCGCTACGGCGGATCGTGCTCGCGTCCTGCAGGCCGAGTTTCTAGCCAACGTAAGTCACGAAATTCGCACACCCATGAACGGCGTTATCGGTGCCGCCGAGATCGTCCTCGACTCGGATCTGTCTGCGGAGCAGCGCGACTATGTCGAAACCGTGCGGGACTCCGCGCTGACTCAACTCGAGTTGTTGAACCAGATTCTCGATCAATCCAAGCTCGATTCCGGTGTGATGGTGCTTGACATCGAAGCCTTCTCGCCCGCGCGGCTGATTGTGCAGATCGAGAGAACGTTTCAGCACGCGGCGGCGCGCAAGGGCCTGTGGCTTCGGCACTCGATCGAGGGCGATCCGGCGGGGTGTGTCAAAGGTGACCAGCTTCGAATCCGGCAGATTGTGTCCAATCTCGTCGGCAACGCCATCAAGTTCACGTCGAACGGCGGGGTCGACATCCGGTTGGCCATAAAGCGCTCGACGGATACCAGCGAGATTATCGTCACAGTAGCTGACACCGGTATCGGCATTCCGGTTGAACAACACGCCTCCGTCTTCGAGCGTTTCCGGCAAGCCGATTCCTCCACCACGCGTCGATACGGCGGAACCGGTTTGGGCTTGACGATCGCCCAACACTTGGCGCAGTTGATGAGCGGCGAAATTTCGCTCCGAAGCGCCCGCGGAGAAGGCAGTCAATTCACGTTTCGGGTTCAATTGCCAACCGCTGCCCCGGAGAGCGGCAGTGTTGCCCGACCTGAGCAAACTGTTGGCGCGCTTGATGGCCAGCGCGTTCTTCTGGTCGAGGACAACGCCGTAAATCGGAAGGTGGCCTCCGAAATTCTGCGAAAGTTGGGCGCTGTCGTTACGGTCGCCGTCGATGGTCGCGAGGCGGTCGCAGTGTGCTCGGAAAGTACCTTCGATGTCGTGTTGATGGACTGCCACATGCCGGAGATGGACGGCTACGCCGCGACGGCGGCGATTCGAGATCTTCCAGCGCCCGCGCGCGACGTTCCGATTGTCGCGCTAACCGCCGGCGTGTCGAGCGAGGAACGGCGGGCCGCGCTCGCGGCGGGAATGTCGGCCTTTCTCGCCAAACCTATCAACCGGGAAGAACTCGCCTCGACGCTTGCCGGATTGGCGCGATCCCGGCAGGCCGCGCTTGACACCGCCCCTAGTCCACGCTATACATAGATTGGACAAGGGAGCTGCGTGGTCCAGTCATCATCCGAACTTCTTCCCGGAACTCTGTTCCTTCTTATTCTCCGCACGCTCGCAAGCGGGCCGCTTCACGGCTACGCCATCGCCAAGCGCATCAAGGAGTCTTCGAAGGATCTACTTTCTGTGGAAGAAGGCTCGTTGTATCCGGCGCTGAACCGGATGCTCGTGAAGGGCTGGCTCGCGGCGGAATGGGGCGTGTCGGAGACCAATCGAAAGGCGCGTTTCTACAAGTTGACGCCGAAGGGCCGCAAGGAACTCGCGCGCGCGAACTCGGAGTTCGATCGCATGATCCACGGCATTCAGCTCGTTTTAAGAAACGCGTAGGTGGCTACACGTGACATGGTGGAAGAAGTTTTCATTCCTGCGTAATCGTGGAGAGTTTGACGCGGATCTCGCCGAAGAGATGCGTTTGCATATCGAGGAGCGCTCGGCCGAGTTGTCCCGCGACGGCGTCGAGCCGGCTGAGGCCCTGCGCCGCGCGCGCGCCGAGTTCGGCTCGCAAGCGTCGCTCGGGGAACGCACCCGAGACGAGTGGCGGCTTCGCTGGCTCGAAGATCTGCTCTCCGACCTTCGCTACGGCGTGCGTTCTCTTCGGCGCAGCCCAGGTTTCCTTGCGGCGGCGGTGCTTTCGTTGGCCTTGGGCATCGGCGTCAACACGACGCTGTTCTCGCTCACGACCGAATTCCTCTTCAGCGTTCCCTCGGTCCGCGAAGGCGCTACATTGTGGAGCGCTCGCGTCGGCGGCAATAGTCACATCGGTGCCGAACAATTCCGGTTCCTGCGCGAATCGAATCTTTTTCAGGGTGTTGCCGGCTACCGCGAAGATGGCGAAATCAACTGGCGATCGAACGGCGAGACCCGCTCCCTCCAGGCGTTTCGCGTGAGCGACAATCTCTTCGACCTCGCCGGAATTCCGCTGGCGCTAGGGCGGGGAATTCAGCAAGGCGACGAAGATGTCGTCGTCATTTCGCATGCAATGTGGCGGTCGAAGCTCGCCTCCGACACCGATGTCATCGGACGCGTTCTCGAGCTCGACGGCCGTCCACACCGCGTAGTAGGAGTGCTCCCCGAAGATCACCGTTCCCTTTTCGGTTTCGGTTTAAGCTCCGATCTTTACGCACCCGTTCGCGGCAGCCTCTATTCTCTAATTCTGGTCATTCGCTCCGCCGATGGTCTCAGTCAATCGGCGCTGCTGGAGCGCCTCCACGCAGCAGCGCGCCGCCTCGACGAACTCTTCCCTGACCGCAATTTCAAATACGTGCAGAATTGCCGCATGGATGCCCTGCAAGGCCTTGAGCGATTCAAAGGCCGCACGATGATGGGTATCGCCGCATTCTTCGCGATGCTGCTGACCGTAGCCGGGCTGCTGCTGATGATCGCCTGCATCAACGTATCCAACCTTGTGTTGGCGCGCGGCTCGGCGAGAGTCCAGGAATTCGCGGTCCGCGCATCGCTTGGAGCTGGCCGGTGGCGGCTCGTACGCCAGATACTCACCGAGTCTCTGCTGCTGGCGAGCGCGGGGACGGCCGCCGGATTGGCGATCAACTTCCTCCTGACGCGCCTGTTGAATCGAATTCCACTCGATCTTCCGGTGCAACTTGCACTCCGCATGGAGCCCGATTGGCGGCTGCTCGCCTACGCGACGCTGCTGGCGGTCGGCTGTTCCATTGCGGTCGGACTGCTGCCGGCGCTGCGAATCTCCCGAGGCGAATTGGGCGTCGCGATGAAATCATCGGTTGGCGGCCGCTTGACCCTGCGGCGTGTTCTCGTCGTCGCGCAAGTCGCCGTCTCGATCGTCGTGTTGACAGCGGCGGTCTTATTCGCCCGCAACCTCGCGGCATCGGCGGGCGTTGAGCCGAGTTTCGACTTGGATCGCACGATGTACGTGCGAGTCAGGCTTACGCCAGACCGCAATCAAGATGTCGCCAAGAAAGCCGCTTTCGCCGATCGCGTCCAACGTGAGATTGAGGCGCTTCCAGGTGTTCGCGCCCTGGCGTTCACCCTTATGATTCCCATGAATGACGACGCCACGCACGGCGGCA
>VFZQ01000157.1 GCA_016871135.1 Acidobacteriota bacterium
TTCGGCCGAGTAGTTGTTGGTGATGAGCTTAAATTCGGCGATGGCATCGACGGAGGGATTGACTTCGGCGTCGTTGGAGAGATCGCCGCGGCTGAGCGCGATGCCGTCGTAGTAGATCTGATCCTGGAAGCCGCCGCCGCCGGAGATCGACTTCGTCCACGTGCCAGTCGGGGTCACGCCGGGTGAAAGCTTGATGAAGCTGGAGGGGTTGCGGATGCCGCCGCCGAGCGTGAGGGGCATGTCGAGGAACTGCTTGGCTTCGACAACGATGCCGACTTCGGAGCTTTCGGTCTGGATGATCGGCACGCCGCCTTGGACGGTGACACTCTCGGTCACGGCGCCGACGGAAAGGTTGATATCAATCGCCGCCGTTTGGTTGGTCTGAATCTGAATGCCGCGCTGGACAAAGGTGCTGAAGCCATTCGCCCGGGCGGAGAGATCGTAGAGACCGATCTGCAGACCGACGAGCCGGTAGGCGCCGGTGCCGGTCGAAATTGTTTCCAACTTCGTATTGGTGGCGGTGTGGATCGCCTCAATCGTTACGTTGGGCACGGCCGCGCCGGATTTGTCCGTAACGACACCGGTGATGGCGCCGCGGTCACCCTGCGCGAAAGCAAAGCCGGAGCACAGAAAGAACGCGAGCAGAACCTTCCCATTTGCGTATCTCATGTTGAAGCCTCACGAAAGCGTGACTTTGTTCCATACGTTCTAGAGCGATCGTAAGAACTGGAGAAAGCGTATCACATTGGCCTTTACGAGTAAACCGTTTTGATGCATACTTCATTAGAATGACAAATGAAAGAGCCGGAGTGCTGCAAGGAACACTGGATCTGATGATCCTGCAGACGCTGGCAACCATGGGTCCACAACATGGCTACGCGGTCGCGTCGCGGCTGGAGCAGGTCTCCGAAGGAGCGTTGCAATTGAACATGGGTACGCTATATCCGGGCCTGGTGCGGCTGGAGGCGAAGGGCTGGATCGCGGCGGCGTGGAAGACGACGGAGTCCAATCGGCGCGCGCGATTCTATTCGCTGACACGCGCGGGGCAGAAGCGGCTGGCACTGGAGAAGACGGATTGGGAGCGGACGGCTTCGATCATGTCGCGCATTCTGGAGGGCGAGCGATGAGGGAGTTCATCTGGCGCCTGCGGGCGATATTCCAGCGCGATCGATTGACGCGAGAGATGGAAGAGGAGATGCGGTTCCACATGGAGATGGATCCGTTGCGTGCGGGACCGTTGACGCAATCGCTGGAAACGACGCGCGATGAGTTTGGATTCCGGTGGCTGGACGGCGTGCTCGGCGACCTGCGCCATGCGGCGCGCGCACTGCGGCGATCGCCGGCGTTCGCGCTTGTCGCGGTGTCGGCATTGGCGGCGGCGGTGGCGATCAACACGCTTGTGTTCTTCCTGCTCGACGCCGTGCTGCTGCGCCCGCTTCCCTACCCCGAGCCGGAGCGGCTGATCCGGGTGTATGACTCCGGGACTCGGGTCGAAAAATGGCCGATGGCGATCGCGCACTATCAGGAGCAAAAACGTTCGGCGCAGTCGATATCATCGATCGCCCTTTACACCGGCGCGGATGTCGAGATGAATAACGAGCGCGTTTCGGGTATCGCGATTACGCCCGAATTCTTCGACGTTCTTGGCGCGAAGCCGTTCGCGGGCCGGTTTTTCCTCGACAGCGAGATGACGCGCGCGGCGCGGCCGGCGATCATCAGCCACACGGTGTGGCGCACGCATTTCCATTCCGATCCGGCGATCGTTGGCAAGGCGGCGCGGATCAATCGCGAGTCGTGGACGATCGTGGGCGTCGCGCCTCCGGGCTTTCAACACGTCGGCGGCGACTATCGTTCGCCATTGCAAGGCGAGACCGTGGGCGTGTGGCTGCCATTGCCGCTCGATGGCAACGAGAATCGCCGCCGCCGTTCGCACTTCTCCAACGCGGTGGCGCGGCTGAAGCCGGGGGTTTCGGCGGAGGCGGCCAAGCAGGAACTGTCGGCGATCACCGAACGGGTCAGCAGCGATGAGAAACATTTTGTCGAGAAGTGGACCGCGAACGTTGCGCCGCTGCATGACGAGATCGCGGGACGGTCGAAGGATGTCGTCTTTCTACTGGCCGCCGCGGCATTGCTTGTAATGATGATCGCGTGCGCCAACGTGGCTGGGCTCGTGATCGCGCGGACGCTGGCGAGGCGCGATGAGTTGGCGATTCGTCACGCGCTGGGCGCGAGCAACTGGCAACTCGTGCGAGTGGGTCTGACGGAGAATTTGTTGCTCGGCGTCGTGGGTGCGTGCGCCGGGCTATCATTGGCGGCTGCGTTGTTGCCGCTGCTTCGAACGCTGTTACCGGCAAACTTTCCGCGAGTGCACGAGGTCGCTCTGACGCCTCGCGCGGCGGCGGTGTCGATTGCATTGGCGATCACGACGGCGATTGTTGCCGGGTTGATCCGCACGCATTCCTCCAAACGCCAGACGTTGCGAATGCGCGGCGCGCTTGTTGCGGCCGAGGTAGGGTTGGCGTGTCTACTTTGCGCGGGCGGGCTGTTGCTGATCGAGAGTTACCGTCGGCTGGAGGCGCGCGATCACGGCTTTCAATCGAGCGGCGTGTTGACGTACGCGGTTTCGCTGCCCGGCCCGGAGTACCGTAACGGCGAACGGCTGATTCGCGTTTCGCGCGAGTTGCGCGCGGCGATTGGCGCGGTGGCGGGCGTCGAGAGCGTCGGCATCGCGACCGATCTTCCTTGGAGCGGCTGGGACGAGAATTCATCGTGGGGATTGAAGGACGAACACAGCGCGCGCTTTCACATGGCTTCGCCGGGCTTTTTTGAATCGATACGAACGCCGTTGGCCGCGGGCCGTTATTTCGACGAGCGCGAGTATCAGAAGCAACCGTCGTCGATCATCGTCAACGAGGCGCTCGCCGATCGCCATCTCGGCGGGAAGTCCGCGATCGGCACGAAGATCAGAGCGTGGGGCAGCGAGCGGGAGATCGTCGGAATCGTGGCCGATGTGCGCGACACGCCAGCGGATCTCGCCGCGAAGCCGGCCTTTTGGTTTCCGGCGGGGCAGGAACCGTTTGCGCAGTTCTCCGTTGTTGTGAAGACGTTTGGCGATCCGTTGCGGCTCGCGCCCGAGGTGAAGCGCGCGATGGCGGCGGTCGATCCGGAGTTGCCGATGGCGCGTTTGAAGACGCTCGACGAGCACGCGGCGCAGGCGATGGCACAGCGGCGTTTCGCGCTGTGGTTGTTCCAGGCGTTCGGCGTGCTGGCGATGGCGTTGGCGGCGGTGGGCGTGTATGGACTGCTTGCGTTTTGGGTGGTGCAGCGGCGCAAGGAACTCGGAATTCGGATGGCGCTTGGCGCGACTCGTTCGGGCTTGTGGAGGCTGGTCGTACTCGGCGGTTTGCGGTTGGCGGCGATCGGCGCTACTTGCGCGGCGGCACTGGCGCCGTTCGCGGGACGGTGGATCGGGTCGTTCCTGTACAGCATCGAAGCAACCGATCACGTTGTGCTGATTGCCGCGCCAGCGCTGTTGTTGGTCGTTGCGCTACTGGCCAGTCTGGGGCCGGCCTACATGGCGACGCGGGCCGATCCCGCGCAGGCGCTGCGGCAAGATTAAACTGGTTGACGCACCATGAATCGCCGACACTTCCTTGCCGCGTCTGCGGCGGCCGCGGCGCAGGCCTTGCCGCGCCCCAACATTCTCTTCGCCATCGCCGACGACATGAGCTGGCTGCATACCAGCGCCTCGGGGGATCCGGTCGTCAAGACGCCGAACTTTGATCGCGTGGCTCGCGCGGGTGTGCTTTGCAACAACGCGTTTTCGACGTGCCCCGGCTGCGCGCCGTCGCGCGCGTCGATCCTGACAGGGCGATCGATCTGGCAACTCGAAGAGGCCGGCACACACGCTTCCTACTTTCCGAAGAAGTACACGGTGTTCCCCGATCTGCTGAAAGAGGCCGGCTACTTCATCGGCCTGACGGGAAAGGGCGCGGGGCCGACGAATTTCAAGGACGCCGGTTGGCCGAACAATCCGGCCGGGCCGTCATTCGACGATCACCACGTGACAGACAAACAGGGCTTGGCGGTTCACAACGACGACTACGCCTCGAACTTCGAAGCGTTCCTTGCCAAGCGGCCGAAGGGCGCCCCGTTTTATTTCTGGTTCGGGGCACACGAACCACATCGGAATTACACGGTCGGCTCAGGCGCGCGCGCGGGGAAGGACGCTTCGAAAGTTCGAGTGCCGGGATTCCTGCCGGACACGCCGGAAGTGCGCTCCGACATTCTCGACTACTACCAAGAGATCGAGTACTTCGATGCGCAGTTCGGGCGCGCGTTGAAGGCGATCGAAAAGGCCGGCGAGTTGGACAATACGCTGGTGGTTGTTTGCGCCGACAACGGCATGTCGTTCCCGCGCGCAAAGGCGAATGTGTATGAATACGGCATTCACCTTCCGCTGGCGATCTCCTGGCCGAAGGCGATTTCGGGAGGCCGGCAGGTCGACGACCTCATTAGCTTCCGCGATTTCGCGCCGACATTCTTGGAGGCAGCTGGGTTAAAAGTACCGGCGGCGATGAGCGGCCGCAGTTTGATGCCGACGTTGAAGAGCAAGCTGTCGGGCTTGGCCGATGCGACGCGGACCGCCGTCTACGCGGGCCGCGAACGGCATTCGCACGCCCGGCGCGACAACCTGGGCTACCCGCAGCGTGCGCTGCGCACGGCGCGGTATCTCTATATTCGAAACTTGGCGCCGGACCGCTGGCCGTCGGGAGATCCGCCGTTGTTCGCTGATATCGATAACGGGCCGTCGAAGACCGCGGTGACTTCGAAGCAGGGCCATTTCTACGAGCTCGCGCTGGCCAAGCGGCCCGCCGAGGAGTTCTACGACATCGTGGCTGACGGCGCGTGTTTGAAGAATCTGGTGAACGATGCGAGGCATCTAAAGGCGCTGGCGCTGCACCGCGTGCAGTTGGAGGAGACGCTCAAGGCCGAGGGCGATCCGCGGGTGCTGGGCGCGGGCGATGTCTTCGAAAGCTATCCGCGGCATTCGCCGATGAAGAAGGAGTTGGGCGGGTTCGCGGAGCAGGGAAAGTATAACCCGGCGTTTCAGAAGAAAAACTAGAGCACCGCGTTCGAGCTAGCGTAGGATCGATCGGGCGGGGCTGATGAAAAGCGCCTCTCCGGCTGCATCCTTGAATCCATGGCACTGCCAACCGCGCGGTGCAAGTGCGCCGAAGGCTGCGCAGGATTTGTAGTACGCCAATAGCGCGGCGTCGCGCAGGATCGCTGGACTTCTATGGGACCGCGCGCGGGCGGAGCGGTCTGGCCCGCGGTTTTGCATGGAACGAACGGTACTGTAGCGTCTTGGGCGGCGAGAGTCATGGAAGATAAGAAGCGATAGAAATTCACCAGACGACGGTGTGGCAGGGAATAGTTCTCTTCTCTGACAAGTACTTGTTACAATGGAGTCGTGAAGAAGTGGATCCTGCTCTCGCCGGCGGCCGTAATCGTTGTTGCGTCCGCGATGGCGTATTTGCAATTGATTCCCGGCGGTCTGTTTCATTCGCCCTGGGACAAGGCCGCGCATATGGCCCTCTATGGATGGCTGGCGGCGGCGATGGCTGTTGCGCTCGCGCCCCGCTGGCGCGCGTTCGCGCTGTGGGCGCCGCTGGCGCTGGGCGTTGCCGATGAATTGTCGCAATCGTTGTCGGCGCATCGGTCGGCCGATGTGATGGACTTCGCCGCCGACACCGCCGGCGTCATCCTCGGCTACGCGTTCTTCCGCTCGACATCGCGGTGAGCGATCATGCGCAGCGGCATCCACAGGGCGATCGCCGCGGCAACGTGCTTTAACGCGTGGCCGCTCATCTGCGAACCGGTGATGGCCCAAATCTCGCGGTCGAACATCTCGAGCAACTTCGCCGCGACGTACCAGAGCACCATGCGCCAGATTTCGGACGAGTGCGTGTAGCGCGATCGATAGAGCCAAAGCATCAGCGGTATCGCGAGCATCGGATAGAACTGCACGAGCGCGTAGAAGCGCAGATCGCCCACGCCGGCGAGTTCGCCTTGCCGCCACACTTCGACGCTGAGAATCCCCAACACCAGAAACGGCCCAAGCAGGAAGTAACCCACTCGTTGATGCACACGTTCGGCGATTACAGCCGAGAAAACGCCCATGAATCCGAGCGTCATCGGCAGACGATCCCAGAAAAGTGTGAGATTGTCGGGGCTCCAGTGGTAGTAACCGGAGCCGGCGCCGATCAGGAACGCCGAGGCAACGACGACGGCCCAGGCGCGGCGGTCATCGGGTTCCTCCCACTTCGCGCGCGGCCAGGCCCACAAGCCGTACAATCCAACGAAGAAGAACGGCACGTTCGAGACAACATTCCAGAAATTCGGCACGCCGAGCAGCAGCCGCCGATCGATGAAGTTATGGTACGCGGGGTCCTGCGGAACGCGCGGGGCCAGCAGCGCGGCGATGACCGCGACTACGGCGAGTCCGATGAGAATGACGAGCCGGTACAAGCCTACAGTGTAGGTCAGAACCGGTAGTACACGCCGAACTGCACGATGCGCCGGCCGGAGTAGGTCGCGCCGATTTTCATGAAGTTAACGGACTCTATGTTTTGGTCTTCCATGTACCAGTTCGGATGGTTCATCACGTTGAAGGCTTCCATGCGAAGTTCGACGGTGTGGCCTTCCTTGATGCGTGTGGTCTTGTGGATCGAGGCGTTGAAGTCGTAGATGCTGGGGCCGGAGAACATGCGGCGCTGCAAGTTGCCGATTGTTCCGGCGACCGGGTGCGCGAAGGCCTGCCCATTGAAGCGGGGCTGGCCGTCCTGCGCGACGCCGCGGCCGTCATTACTCAGCGCGGTTTGCGCGATGTAGACGGGCCCAGATCCGGTCATGCGTACACCGAGCAGGCCGTTTAGCTGATCAAAGTTCAGATCGGAGACAGCGGTGTTGGCGAACGATCGCGCGCCGCGATTCAGCGTTGCGCGCCCGGAAAGAATACTGACGGGATTGCCACTCTGCCAGGTCATGTCGCCGCTCGTAGTCCAGCCTTCGACGAAGCGGCTGATGCGGCCCGAACCGAACCGGTGGCCCTTGCCGAAGGGAAGCGTGTAGGCGAAGTTGGCCTTGAACGATTGGCGCAGGTCGAAGACGGCGCGCGAGCGTTCGATGGCGGCGTTGTTCATATCGAGGAACGGCTCGAAGCGGCTCTGCGAGTCTCCCGCCGAATCGCTGAGCACCTTCGACCAGGTGTAGTTTCCCTGGAAGAACACGTTGCCGGCCAACCTTCGCCGCACGTCCATTTGCAGGGCGTGGTAGGTGGCGTTGGAGTAGTTGGTCATCATGTTCGTGCCAAGTGCGTTTTGGTTTCGATAAAAGCGGACATCGTTGTTTAGATCGAAGTCGACATAGAGCTGGGCGAGGTCACCGACGCGGCCCGCGCGAACAAGCGGCGTGACGACGGGATCGGTGAGGAAACCGCCGCCGGTGAGGCGAGCAAATACGGGAAGCTGCTGGCTGCCGGCGACGGCGGCGTTGAAGCGCGGATCGAAACCGCGGCCGGCGGCTTGCGCGAGATTGGCGTTCGATTGTGCGCGGCGGAAATCGTCGAGGAACCCGTTCTCGTTGATCATGATCTGGTTGAAGTCGAAGGCGCGGAACATTTTTGTCTGGCGGTTGCCGACATAACGAACTTCGGCTACCGTACCCTTCAGTTCGTGTTGCACGCCGAGGCTGAACTGCTGTACGTAGGGTGTGCGCAACGTGGGGTCGGGCATGCCGAAAGCCGAGGTGCGATCGAGCGCCCAGTTATCGCTGAACTTGCGCGGGACGCGGAAGGCCGGCGTGGCGATCACGGGCAGGCCGGCGCCGACGCGCGCATTGACGTTCTGCCGCGTGACCTGTTGCTGCAAGCCCTTGTTCGTGTTGCCGACGTTGTTGTCGAGCGCGCCGATCAACTGATCGTTGACGAAGTTGACCGAGTATCCGCCGCGAAGCGCGGTCTTGCCGTTGCCGAATACGTCGTAGGCGAATCCGAGATAGGGAGCGAAGTTGTTTTTGTCGCGGCCGTACCAGGGGCGGTTGGCTTGGGATCCGGCGAAGTCGAGCGTGGAGTTCGACAGCAGTGTGTCGATGGGCGAGCGGCCCGATTTGACCACGGGCAGCAGCGCGAGACCGTTGCGCTCTTCGAGGCGCGTCCAATATTCATAGCGCGTGCCGGCGGTGAGTGTGAGTTTGCGCATGATCTTCCATTGGTCCTGCAGGTAACCGGCGTAGGTGCTGTAGCGGTATCCAAACGTACGAAGCGCGCCGGGTGCGAAACCGGCCTTCGGGTCGACGGTGTTGAAGAACTGCGCGGCGTTGCTGACAAAGCCGCCAAGCGAGGCGAGCCAGAGGTTGGCGGCGTTGATATCGGCTTGGCCGGCTCCGGGCAGATCGGCGGCGGTTAGCGCGAAAGGACTACCGGTGGCGAAGCCGATGCCCCAGTTAGGCCGGATGCCGTTGTCGAGATCGATGTGGAAATCGACGGTCTGCGATTGAAAGCCGAATTGGAGGTTGTGGCGGCCCTTCATCCAGGTGGCGTTGTCCTGGAAGTTGAAGGTGCGTGTCGTGCGGTCTTCGGGCAAGGTCAGGTTGACTGGGTTGCTCCAGGCGTAACCGGCGATGATCGCGGCGCCGAAGTCCTGATCGGTCTTGAAGACGCCGGGCGCGAAGTTGAAGCCGCCGCGAAGTTCGTTGGTGATGGTGGGCGCTGGATTCCATCGCCACGTCGTCGACAAGAAATTATTGTTGTTGTCGTTACGTACTTTGGGGATACGGGAGAAGTCGTTGAAATTGGCGGCGTCGGTGCGATCAAGCAGATCGGTGTTGTAGGCGTAACTGCCGTGGATGTGATTCTTCGCGGAGTGGATGTAATCGACGCGGCCGGTATAGTTGATCGACTCCTGGTTGTTGCGGGCGACGAAGGTGTATCCACCGGAGTTGCGGCGGAGGACATCGGTGGAGTCGCCGACGCGGAAGTTGTTGATGTTTTCGGGACCGGGGACCTGATCGAGAATGCCGCGAACGAAAGAATCGACCTGAATGCCCTTGGCGCGCAAGAGGTTCACCGACTGTACGGCGCCAGCCGAGGTGCGGTAGATGAAATCGCCTTGACGCGCGGTGGCGGTTGGGATCGTGCGATTCACCGTGCGCTGCTGGCGGTTGTTGAGCACTTCGTAGTTGCCGAAGAAGAAAAGCTTGTCGCGAATGAGGCGC
>VFZQ01000158.1 GCA_016871135.1 Acidobacteriota bacterium
TTCCGAGGCAATCACGCCTGGAAATTCGGTGGCAACGTGCTGATCCGCAACGTCACGCAGGACTCGCAAACTTTCTTCAGCGGCCGCTTTACGTTCGGATCGCTGCCAGGCGGACTCGTAAACGCCGCGCTCGCAACGACGTCGATCAACGCGCTGCAAGCCTTCAACCTCGGCCTCGCACAGAGTTACCAACAAGGCTTCGGCGATCCCATCGTCCGCGGCACATATCCGCTCACCGCGGTGTACGCGCAAGACACGTGGAACCCGCGCCGCAACCTGACCATCAACTACGGCGTGCGCTACGAGCGCGACAACCGCCGTGCGCCGCTGCCCACCGACACCAACAACTTCGCGCCGCGGTTCGGCTTCTCCTGGGATCCGTTCAGCGACCGCAAGACGACGGTGCGCGGCGGCTACGGTCTCTTTTACGCGCCGATCGATTTTCAGATCGATTACGTAGTACAAGCCCTCAACGAAATCGGCGGCCGCCGCCAAATCGCACAAGTCCTAAGCGTGCTGAACCCAGCCGCGCCGACGGCGCCGAGCGGCCCCATCAATATCTTCTCCACACTGCGCGCGCAAGGCGTCATTGGCATTCCGACGCCGCAACGGCCGATCCGCGCCGAGGACCTTCGCCAGTTCGGCATCAACATCAGTCAGACCGGACCTCGTCCGCCGCTTACCGTTCTGTTCCGTCCCGCGCCGGACTACGTCAACGGCTATGCGCAACAGATCAGCTTCGGCATTGAACGCGAGATTGCGCGAAACCTCGCCTTCTCCATCAACTATGTCGGCGTGCGCGGTTTTCATCTGACGACCTCGCGGGACATCAATCTGCTGCCGGCGCCCGTCAATCCCGCGCGTGGCATCCGCGACTGGGGCGCGCACGCGGCCAATCCCACCGGCGTCGGTTTCTTCGTCAACCCGCTCGTCTTTCAAGAGAATCAATACGAGTCGACCGCGTCGTCGAGCTACAACGGTCTACTGCTGGAAGCCACCTACAAACCTTCCCGCCGAACCACGCTGCACTTCAACTACACCTTCGCGAAGGCGCTTGACGAGACCACCGACTTCAACTCCGACTTCCAACCCAACGACCAAACCGATCGCCGTGCCGAAAAGGCTCTGTCGAGTTTCGACCAGCGCCACAAGGTGATCGCCTACGCCATGCTGCAACCGAGGTGGGGCCTCGTGCTAACGCCAATTTTCCGCTACTCCACCGCCCGGCCGTTCAATCTGCTCGCCGGTACCGAGTTGAACAACGACCGTCACAACACCACCGACCGGCCCTTCTTCGCCGGGCGCAACACCGGAATCGGCCCCGGTTTCACAGCCTTCGACACGCGCATCTCCAAGCGCCTCGCTATCACCGAACGCGCCACCACCGAATTGATGTTCGAGGCCTTCAACCTCTTCAACAAACTCAACTACACCTCCGTTAACAACGTCGTCGGCAACATCCAAGGGCCCTTCAATCTGAAAGGCCGCCACGACCGCGGCCCCAGCCAGCCGCTCGGCTTCACCGCCGCGGCGGACCCGCGACGCATCCAGCTGGGTGTGCGGTTCTCGTTTTGATGAAACTCTGGTTGCCGCTTTGCGCGGCCGCGTTGTTTGCCGACGATCTTTGGCTACGCAACGGCCGGGTGTGGACGGGCGATGCGTCGCGCCCTTGGACCGAATCGGTGCTCGTGCGCGGCAACAAAATCGAGGCTGTTGGTACGAACGCGGACGTCGCCAAACAAGCCAAAGGCTCGCGCGTGATCGAACTCAATGGACGGCTCACGATACCCGGCTTCAACGACGCCCACATGCATTTTCTCGGCGGATCGCTCGGCCTTTCGCAAATCGACCTCAATGGAATTTGCACACTCGAAACGATGCAGAAAGCGGTGGCCGATTTCGCCGCGAAGCATCCCGGCACGGGCTGGCTGCACGGCCGCGGTTGGGAGTACGTCTGCCTGCCGCAAGGCCGCCTGCCGCGCAAGGAAGATCTCGACGCTGTTGTGAAGGATCGCCCCGTCTTTCTCTCCGCCTACGACGGCCACACCGCTTGGGCCAACTCGAAAGCACTCGCGCTCGCTGGGATCACGAAGCCGACCGTGTTCAACGGCTACGGCGAAGTTGTCAAGGACGCGAACGGCGAACCGACCGGCGCGTTGACGGAAGGCGCGATGGGGTTGGTGCGCCGTCTCGTGCCCGTCGCCACACGCGCCGAGAAACTCGCTGCGATGGAGCAGGGCCTGCGCCTGATGGCCTCGCTTGGTATTACGTCGCTACAAAATGCCAACGGCAACATGGACGAACTTGATCTCTACAATGAGCTCATCAGGTCCAATAAACTCTCCGTGCGCGCGTCGCTGGCGATGTCGATCGGGCCGATGGAATCCGAAGCGTCTCTGAATGACTTCGCCACGCTGCATACCAAATACCCCGGCCCGCATCTCCGAGTCGCCTCGGTGAAAATGGCTCTTGACGGCGTCATCGAATCCTATACCGCCGCCATGCTTGAACCGTATAGCAACAAGAACGACACAAGCGGCAAGTCAGCCTGGACGCAAGAGCAATTCAACAAGACCGCGGCCATCGTCGACAAACTCGGACTGCAAATCTACACCCACGCCATCGGCGATCGCGGCGTCCGCATGGCGCTTGACGGATACGAAGCCGTGCGGCGCGCCAACGGCCCGCGCGATGCCCGCCATCGCATTGAGCACATCGAGACGATTCATCCGCAAGATCTCTCTCGCTTCGCCGCGCTTGGCGTACTGCCGTCGATGGAGCCGATCCATGCCGACCCCGCCACCATCGAAGTGTGGAGCGCCGCCATCGGCCCCGAACGCACTCGGCTCGGCTTCGCCTGGCGTAGCATCGAAAAGGCCGGCGGCCGCCTCGTCTTCTCCTCCGACTGGCCGGCGTCGATTTCGGTCGATCCCATCCGCGGCCTGCACAACGCCGTCAACCGCCGCACGACGACAGGCCTGCCGCCAAACGGCTGGATCCCCGAAGAACGCGTCTCGGTCGAAACCGCCTTGCGCGCCTACACCGCCAACGCCGCCTATGCGTCGCACGAAGAAAAAATCAAAGGAACTCTCCAACGCGGCAGGCTCGCCGACATCGTCGTGCTTTCGCAAGACCTCTTCAAGATCGATGCCATGAACATTCACAAAACGAGGGCCGACATGACCATCTTCGACGGCCGCGTCGTTTACACGCGCAACCCCTAAAAAACAAATTCGCTGCAATTTGTTGTGCTGCCGACTTTTGCGCAACCCAGTTCGTCTTAAGATGAGAACTTGGAACTCTTGTTGCCGATCATCCTCCTTCCTGCAACCGCCGCCGCCCCCGCCGCGGCTTCGTCGTCCGTTCTGTCGCACGTTCTCGACCCATCGAAGCCCGTCGCGATGCTGGTCATGCTGTTCCTGATTGCCGCATCGCTGTTCTCCTGGGCCATCGTCTTCAATAAATGGAGTCGCCTGCGCAAAGCCACCGCCGATAATGAGCGCTTCGTGAAAATGTTCCGCAAGGCGACGGGATTCGAATCAATCGCCGCCGCCTGTGAGCAGTGCCCCAACGCCCCCATCGTCGGCGTCTACGACATGGGCTTCGCCGAAGTCGACCGGCAAGTAAAGCTGCGCAACAAGCTGACCAATCGCACGGCCATCGAACGCAGCCTTCAACTCGGCGCCAATGAAGAGCTAGCGCTGCTTGAAAAAAACATAAACTGGCTCGCTACCACGGCCGCCATCACGCCCTTCATTGGCCTGTTCGGCACCGTGCTCGGCATCATCGACGCGTTTCAAGCGCTGACTGGAGCGGGCGCGGCAAGCCTCCGCGCTGTCGGACCCGGCATCGCCGACGCGCTCGTCGCCACCGCGATGGGCCTGTTCGCCGCCATCCCCGCCGCGATTTTCTACAACTACTTCAGCCACTCCATCCGCGAAGTCGGAGCGCGCATGGACGACTTCGGCCTCGAATTCCTCAACCTCATCGAAAGGGTCTACGAGGGATAACGAATGGCCATTTCGATCCGCAAATCGAATGGACGCGGACGCCGCGGCGACTTTCCGGCACTCGCGGAAATCAACATCATTCCGCTCGTCGACGTTGTGCTCGTGCTGCTCATCATCTTCATGCTCACGGCGCACGTCATGGAGTTCGGCCTCGAAGTAGACGTACCCAAAGTGAAGCAGGTGCGCAACTCCGCCGACACCCTGCCGGTCATCTCGATCGCCAAGGATGGTGAGATGAAGCTGAACGAAGCCGATGTCAACATCAACGAAGTCGGCGACGCTGTCAAGAAAAAATTCCCCGGCCAAAAGGCCGTCTACGTGCGTGCCGACAAAGCGACGCCGTGGGATCCGATCGCTCAGGTGATTAGTGAGCTTGGCCAGGCGAAACTCGACGTACGTATGGTCACGCAACCCGTCGACGAAGCGGGGCGCCGCAAACGATGACCGAAACGCTCCAGCGCGAAGACTCACTCAAAGGCGGCTTCGTCCGTTCGTTGAGTTTGCACGCCGCGCTTGGCGCCTTTGCCTTCGGATGGGGTTTGTGGAACTTTCGTGCCAGCGAAACATGGGGTGATCCCAACGCGATTCCCGGTGCGGGTTTCGCCGTCACGCCGGTCGACCGCATCCCGCTGCCGACGCGCCAGTCGCGCCCGAATCCGAAGGCCGACGACTCCGAATCGGAAGTTGAAAAGGCCGAGCAGAAAGATCGCGACCGCGACCGTGTGAAAGATGACCGTGACGCCATCGCGCTCAACACCGATAGCACCGTCAAGCCCAATGAAAAGCAGACCAGCCGCTACAAATATCGTTCGTCCGACGACCTTCGCAAGAACCGCGTGCTGACTACTGTCGGCCAGTCGATGTCGAATCCGATGTTCGGCACCGTCGGCGCGGGCGGCGTTGGTGTTGGCACGGGCACGCCATTTGGCAATCGCTTCGGCGCATACGCCGATCTGCTGCGCCGCCGCATCGCCGAGAAGTGGAAGACCAACGATGTCGATGCCGGTGTTCGCACCGCGCGCCCCGCTGTCGTCAGCTTCGATATCCTGCGCAACGGCAGCGTGCGCAACGTCAAGATCGTCCAATCGAGCGGCATCGCGACGCTCGACCTCTCAGCCCGCCGCGCGGTGATGGATGCATCGCCGCTGCCGGAATTGCCGCGCGAGTTCGATCGCGAATCGGCCAACGTAGAATTCACCTTTCAACTACAACGATGAAGAAGCTACTCCTCCTACTCACCGCTACCGCACTATTCGCGCAACAGCGGCCCGATATCATCGGCCAGATTGTCGGCACGCAGAAAGCCACGATCGCAATCGCCGATATGCGCGGCGCCGGCCGCGCGGCCGAGCAAACCGCCGTTGTCAACTCGACGATCTTCCGTGACATCGAAGACGCGGCCATCTTCAAAATGGCGCCCAAGAGCATGTACCCGCTCAAAGTGCCGCAGCGCCCGCAGGATTTTCGCAAGCCGCTGCAGTACGATCCCAACAATCGGAACGCCGACCCGTGGCTGATGGATTGGTCCGAACCGCCCGTCAACGCCGACTACCTCGCGTTTGGCTACACTGCCGAACAGGATGGCCAGCTCGTGCTCTTCGGGTGGCTCTTCAACGTACGCCAACCCGATGTCGCGGCCGCGCAAGTCATCGGCAAGCTCTACTTCGGTCCCTTGGACGAAACCGGCGCGCGTAAGGTCGCGCACGAGTTCGCCGCCGACATCTTGAAGCAATTCGGCGTCGAATCGCTCGCGGGATCGAAAATCTACTACGTCTCCAATCGCAGCGGCCACAAAGAAATCTGGTCGATGGACTACGACGGCGGCAACCAGAAACAAGTCACCAGCTATTCGACAATCACAACGATGCCCAGCGTGTCGCCAGACGCCACCCGTCTCGCTTTCACCAGTTGGACGCCAAATGGACCGCAGATCCTCGTGCACTCGCTCGAAACGTTGCGCCGCATCCCGTTCTATAACCCGCGCGCGGGCGTCAACCAAAACGCATCGTACACGCCGGACGGCAAGCAGATGGTGTTTTCCTCTTCGGTATCCGGCTACTCGCAGCTGTACATCGCCAACGCCGACGGCTCGAATCTCAAGCGCATCACCCAGACACGCGTGGTCGAAG
The DNA here is from genome assembly GCA_016871135.1 of Acidobacteriota bacterium. Lineage (GTDB taxonomy): Bacteria > Acidobacteriota > Terriglobia > Bryobacterales > Bryobacteraceae. Next base: position 6,140 of record VFZQ01000158.1, read on the forward strand.
TCGAGCCGAAAGTCAACCCCAAAACGGGAAATGATATTGTTTTTGTGTCGGGGCGTAGTGGCGTGTCCCCGCAATTGTATAGAATGAACATTGAAGGCGCGGATGTACAGCGCTTAACGACCGGGGAAGGGCAAGCGACTAACCCGTCCTGGAATCCTCAGGGCACCCATGTTGCCTTTGCTTGGACAAGAGGATATGATCCAGGTAACTTCAACATTTTTGTGATGGATGTGGCAACAGGCAATTACGTACAGCTAACCAGCGGAGCGGGCCGCAACGAGAACCCCACTTGGGCCCCTGACGGAAAGCACATCGTGTTCGCATCCGACCGCGGCGGCAGGATGCAGATTTGGTCCATGCTCGCCGACGGGACCCAGCTTAGGCAGTTGACTTCGTCCGGCATTAACGAAAAACCAGTTTGGTCGAAGTGAAGCGACCGATCGCTCACCAGACACCGCAGTACCTTTACCGAATCGGGAGAATTTGAAGAGGCACAACGTACAAATGACTACAAAGAGAAGTTCCACCGCACTCGCTATCGCTCTCTCACTGAGCTTTTTTGCCGCGGGGTGTAAGAAGAAAATCGCCGCTCCGCCGGCGCCGTCCAAACCCGCTCCGGTGGAAACGGCCAAGCCGAAGACTACGGTCGCGCGGCCCATCATCCGTTTCTTCACCGCCGAGCCGACGGCGATTGAACGCGGCCAGGCGTCGTCGTTGAAGTGGGAAATTGCGGGCGCCGATTCGGCCAGCATCAATCAGGGCATCGGTAGCATCGGCACCGGCGCCAATATCGCGGGCAATCGCTCGGTGTTCCCGTCGTCGACCACCACCTACACGCTCACCGCGCGCAACGCCGGCGGCGAGTCGTCCGAGTCGGTGACTGTCAACGTCACCGCTCCGCCCAGCAAAACCGTGACCACGCCCGCTCCCGCGAAGGCGTCGTTCGGCGAAGAACTCGCCCGTCTTCTCAAAGACGTCTATTTCGATTTCGACAAGAGTGAACTTCGCGAAGACTCCCGCAGCCAGCTTACGCAGAACGCCGACCATCTGAAGTCCCTCTTCCGCGACTACCCGAGCGGCACCGCCACACTCGAAGGCCACGCCGATGAAAGGGGCTCCGCCGAATACAACCTCGGTCTCGGCGACCGCCGCGCCATCGCAGCCAAGGAGTTCCTCACACAGCTCGGTGTTTCCGCGGATCGCCTGCGCACGCTCAGCTACGGCAAGGAGCGCCCGCAGTGTACCGACAATAACGAAGGCTGCTGGCAGAAGAATCGCCGCGTCCACTTCACCGGGCAGTAATGCTCGTCAATCACTAACAACCAAGCGGGGACGAAGCTCACTTCGTCCCCGTTCTGTATCCGGAATCAGAAAATGAAGCTACACGTCCTCCCCCTCATCGTTCTCGCCGCGTTTCCCGTTGCCGCGCAGAAAGAAAAGATCGCAGAGATCCAGCGCGACATGCTGCTAATGCAGGATCAGATCCGCGCATTGCAACGTTCGCAGGACGAGAAGCTCGCCGCCATGCAGGTGCTCTTGCAGCAGACGCTCGAAGCCGCCAACAAGGCCAACACCGCTGTCGCCGTGCTCGACTCCGCGCTCACCGCTCGCCTTAAGGAGCAGGAGAAAATGGTCGGCGCGCCCGTCGCCAATCTCGGCTCCAAGGTCGATACCATGGCCAACGATTTCGCCGGCGTGCGCGAGTCCATCACCGATCTCTCCGCTCGCCTCGGCAAATTGCAAAACCAGATCACCGATATCAACTCGGCGATCAAGACCCTGCAAGCGCCTCCGGCCCCGCCCCCGCCCCCGGCCGCCGCCAACCCGAACGGCCCGCCCGCCGGCGTCACCGCCGAGTCCCTCTACAATTCCGCCATGCGTGACAAAACCGCGGGCAACAGTGACTTGGCGATAGAGGGCTATCAGTCCTACTTGAAGTGGTTCGGCAATACCGATCTCGCACCCAACGCGCAATACTACATCGGCGAGGTCAAGTATCTGAAGGGCGATTACGACGGCGCGCTGCAAGCCTTCGATACACTCCTCGAAAAATATCCCGACAACGCCAAAACCTGCGATGCGATGTTGCAAAAGGGCCGCGCGCTGGTCAAAGCCGGATTCAAAGCCGAGGCCCGCCAGGAATTCACCTCGTTGATTAAGAAATTCCCCACGCACGAGAACGCTTCGAAAGCCAAAACGGAGCTTGCCGCGCTCGGCGTCCCCGCGCGCGCACCCGCCCGCAACACGAGGAAAAGGTAGGCATGTGCCGCCTGCTGCTCTGCGCCGCCCTCGCGGCGGCGGCTGGCGAATTCCCGCGTACCCTTGAAGCCTTCCGCGGTTCGACGCCATCGCTCGACGGCGAGATCAAGCCCGGTGAATGGAACGACGCCAACACGATCGACGGTGTGAGGGGCACTTGGATCTCCACCTTCTCTCCGGTTAAAGACGACAAAGACCTCGCCCTTAGAGGCTACGTCAAACACGACGGCAAGCGCCTCTACTTTGCCTTCGACGTCACCGACGACGTACTCTACGGCATCGACATCCCGCGCTGGATCCCCAAGGAAAATCCAAAGGTCCACGAGCTCTCTCGCGACGGCTACCCCTGGTTCGGCGACGAGATGGAAATCCTCATCAACGCTCGAAATTCCTGGAAAGGCGACGAGAGCGTCGCCGGCAACGGCGCATCGTGGCAGATGGTTTGCAATCTCACGAAGTCGCGCCTCGGCGGAGTCGGCAATGGCGGCATCCTCGAAGGCGAACCGCGTCGTGAGCTGTCGGCTTGGAACACGTATCAAAAGTGGATCATGGACAAATCGATGGAGTGCGCCGCCAAGGTAAAACCCGGCGGCAAAGGCTACGTCCTCGAATGGGCCATCAGCTTCGATCCCTGTCTCGAAGTCAAGCCAGGCGTCTTTTACTCACCCAAGCTCGGTGACCGTAAGATGGGATTAAACATCGCCCTCGGCGATATCGATCAACCCGCGCGCGGGGAAGGCAACTTCGCCAACTTTCATCACGAAGATTGGTTCGCCGGCACGCCTCAAGGGCGCACACGGCTAAAGGAATTCGGAATACTGTGGATTCGAACGTCATCATTCAACAACAAGAAGAGCGCCCGG
>VFZQ01000159.1 GCA_016871135.1 Acidobacteriota bacterium
CTCGCTATTGCAAGCATTCGGGTTAGCCCGCTTTGCCTGCCACATTTCGCTCTTTTTGCCCATTAGCTGCGAAGGTTGGGCTGGCCGCGCGGACCGATAGGACCGATATCCCGTCCGCCCTTGCGTACGGCGATCCCGGCGGCGTTACCGACGACCATCTTCGTCCGCTGCGCCGAGGAAATCGTCTTGGTCTGGCCGGGCTCTAGGATGCCAGCGAAAATTCGCTTGCCGTCGGCCGACACTTCGATCCATGTCTTCTCGGTAGCCTCGATGTTGAGCGAGATGTTCCCCGCTTCGTCGGTGGTGATGATGGGAACGACGTGCGCCTGCTCCGCCGCTGGCTTCGGCGTATCCGCCGCGGGCTTGGGCGCTGGCGCAACGGGAGGCGCCGCGTTCGCCGTATTCTGCTTCGATACTTCGGGCTGTGCGTTGAAACGGTCCCACAGCAGGGACAGCGCACCGCCACCTGCTACCAAGAGGACCAAAGCCGCCGCGGCCAATCCCGTGCGTGAATCGAACCACTTGGCGCCGGGGCGAGGCAGCGGTTCGACCGAGATCAATTTCTTTTCTGCCGAACGCCGAGCGCGCGGATTATGGGCTTGCGCGATCGCGTCCAAGTCGATCAGCGGTTCGGGTTTCAGGATCGCGGTGAACTCCTTCTCGATCTTGGCCGCATCGAAACCCAACGCGGCGGCATACTGCCGGACGAACGCGCGGTTGAAAAAGCCGCCGGGCAACTGATCCCATTCCTCGGCCTCAATCGCTTCAAGGTAACGAGAGCCGATGCGCAAGTTATCTGCAAATTCACGTAATTGCTTTCCTTGCCGAATTCGCTCATCCTTGAGCTTTTGTCCGAGAGAGGGCATGCCGAATTAAGAGGGATCCGCGCCGTCACCACGGCCTCTCAGCCTGTGCCGGTAGCAGATCCAATTTATACTATACCTTTGCCCCATCGTCTTACAACTGTCACTGTCTCGGTACTGGTCGTCAACTGGAACCGGAAGGACCTTCTGCGAAACTGCCTCAACTCTCTGATTTCACAGGAGATGCCAGCCAGCGCCCCCTCCTTCAAGACCGAGTTGATTGTAATAGATAATTCATCGACTGATGGATCCCAAGCAATGGTGCGCAACGAATTTGCACAGGTAACGTTAGTTGAGAACGACACGAACCGGGGATTCTGCAAGGGCAACAATCAGGGTATCGCGTTAGCTCGCGGAGAGTTCGTTGCCCTACTGAATAACGACGCCGAGGCGAATCCGGCGTGGCTGAGCGAGTCGCTCAAGGTCTTCGACGCGGGAGACGACATCGGCATGGCGGCATCGAAGATCGTTGCCTGGGATGATCCGCGACGCATAGACAAGGTGGGCCACCTGATTTACCCGGATGGCCAAAACGGCGGGCGCGGAGCCGGTGAGATAGACCGCGGCCAATACGAGAAAATCGAAGAGGTGTTGTGGCCAGATGGTTGCGCGGCCATGTATCGTAAATCGATGCTCGACAAAATCGGCGGTTTCGACGAAGACCTGTTCGCGTATGCCGACGACGCTGAACTCGGATTGCGTGCCCGCATCGCGGGTTGGAAGTGCATCTACACGCCCAGGGCGATCGTGCGTCATCGCCGCGGCTCAACCTTAGGCCGCGGCAACCCGGATCGAATCCGCCTTATCGAACGAAATCGCATCCTTCTCGCGGCGAAGCTGTTTCCCTGGAGCCTGCTGCTCCTCAACCCCTTCTACTTCGCGTTGCGCGTGTTGTCGAGTCTTCGATTCGCGGCGCGCGCCGAAGGAGGAGACCTCGACGCCTTTGCGGGAATCGGAGGCAAAACGAGGCTCGCCATCGGCTTGCTGAAGGGACAATGGCAGGCGCTCGGTATGCTGCCGAAGTTCCTGGGCAAACGCGCGAGTGTTCGGAAAATCGCAAAGCTATCGAACGCGGATGTCCGCCAACTGATTCTCCGCAACCGGCTCGGCTGGGCCGCGCTGGCGGGAGCGAGAGAACGCGAGGTGACGTCATAGCTACGACGCTTCCGCCAATTCGCGACGTCGACCGTTGCCCGGCGTGCGGCTCAGACGATTTGCGTACGCTATTCCAGGGCGGAGATCGCCTCTTCGCGACAACCGACAAGTCATTCGAAGTTGTGGAATGCGCCGGTTGCCGGTTGATGCGCCTGTTTCCGATGCCTTCCGCTTCGGAGTTGGCGCGATACTACCCGTCCGGGTATTGGTTCGCGCCAGCGGCGGACCGCGCCTCGCAGATCGAGGAGATGTACCGGCGGCTGGTGCTTAGTGATCACGTGCGGTTCGTCGAAGGCGCCATCGCCAGCGCGGCAAGCAAATCTACCTTGCTTGATGTCGGCTGCGGCGGCGGGCTCTTTCTTCGGTTGCTGCGCGAACGCGGCCACAAAGTGATGGGGCTCGATTTTTCGCAGAAAGCGGCTCATTCCACATGGTCGATTAATCGCGTACCGGCAACATGCGCGACGCTCGCGCGAGCGCCTTTTCCGCCGGAGCGATTCTCGGTCGTCACGATGTTCCACGTGCTCGAACATCTCTTCGATCCGGGCGGATACCTCGAAGCGGCGCACCAACTCTTAGAACCGAACGGACGGCTGGTCGTTCAAGTCCCCAACGCCGCAAGTTGGCAGTTCTTGTTATTCGGCCAGAACTGGAACGGGATCGACATCCCGAGGCACCTGATCGACTTCAAGGAGAAGGATCTTGTTGCGTTGCTCGAATCGTGCGGTTTTGAAGTCGTTCGAAAGAAGTACTTTTCGTTGCGCGACAATCCGGCGGGAATGGCGTCTTCGATCGCAGTGAGCTTGGACCCGATGGGCCGGCGCGTGCGAAAAGTTGCCGAATCGCCCGGCGTGCGATTGTTCAAGGACGGCGTGTACTTCGCTCTGATGCTGGCTTGCCTACCGTTCACGTTGATCGAGGCGGCGTGCCGCGCGGGATCGACGATCATGATCGAGGCGAAGAAGAAGGCATGAAGGCGATGCTCGGGCTGCTGCCGGGGCCGCTGCGGCGCTATGTTCTCGATTTTGAGGCTCGCATCGAAGACGCTGTCGCAAGTTTCGCTGGTTCGTTGCCCGCGCATGCGCGCGTGCTCGACGCGGGCGCGGGCGAGGGCCAGTACAAGAGCCATTTCCCCAAACATCGATACACGGGCGTCGACCTCGGTATCGGCGACGCCGCTTGGAACTACGGCGAGCTGGACGTGGTCGGCGATCTCGCTTCCCTGCCCTTCGCCGATGGCGTTTTCGACGGCGCGATCAACGTCGTCACGCTGGAACACGTCACCGATCCGGCGCGCGTGCTTCGCGAATTGCGTCGCGTCTTGAGACCTAGTGGACGCTTGCTCCTGATCGTTCCGCACGAATGGGAAGTGCATCAGCACCCGCACGATTTTTTTCGCTACACACGTTTCGGCGTCGAACATCTGGCGGCGCAAGCAGGTTTCCGCGTCGCGTCGATCGCGCCCGGCGGCGGTTACTTTCGGTTGCTCTCGCGGCGATTACTAAATGGCGCGCGCTATTTCCCCATGCCGCTGTCGCTGGTATGGCTGCTGCTGACCGCGCCAGCGGCGCTGCTGTTACCGCTGCTCGACGGATTCGACCGCGACAAGGACTTCACGCTCGGCTATATCGCCGAGCTCTCGATTGCAGGAGAATAGGGTATGGCAAAACGCAGAGATCTACTCGCACTCTTGACGCCGATGGCGCTGATGGCCGCCAAGCCCGGCGAGCTCCCGAACGTCGTCATCGACGCGCCGAAAGTAAAGACGCAAAAAGCGCCGTTCGGCGAGTTGAAGATCTTCTTCGACGGCCCGACAGAGCAATTAAAGGCGATGACGGCCGGGAGTCTGCTGCTCTACGCCGGACAAACGCCACACCCTCCGCACTCGCATCCGGAAGAGGAGTTCATGGTGATCACCGAGGGCACGGGCGAGATCTTTATCGATGGCAAAACGGTAAAGGTGGCCGCGGGATCGATGATGTATTGCGCGGCGAACAAATCGCACGGGATTGTGAATACAGGGAAGAAACCGCTGCTGTTCTACTTTTATAAGTGGAAGGTGTAGGGGTCACGCGTTTTTCGTCACCGCGACAAGCCCTTGTTCAAACGCCGTCGCCGCAATTGACGCATCGGGAAGCGGGCGCGTCTCGCCTTGCGCCGCCGCGTCACCCGGCCCGCTTTCCTCTGGCCAGTGTCACGGAGTGCTCTCACCGGTTCGCAGCTCTTCCCATGGCCTCATGCCGGAATACAGCTCGGCCGCTATGATCACCGAGCAACCGACCGCGCTTTCCCGCAACCCGGTCTATCACTTTCAGCAGCGCAGGCGGCAGTTGTACGAGCGTCCGTTTCTCACGTGGCATCTCGACTGCTCGATATCCACCTGTCTATCACAACCGGTAATGGCAGCGGATCGGCGCCCAACTCTCCTCGCGAATCGACAGCCCGGCAGATGTTCCCGTTCGCCGCGCCGTACCGGTGCCGAAGGCGGTCTATTGACGCATCCGTATAATCATCCGTGGAAGGGTTGGTTGTGCCCGATTCCATCGGGCAGCGCTCCCAAGAAGCGCTTTTGCGAATTCGAACCCAAACCGCGCCGCCGCGGCCAACAACGTCGATTGGCAAAACCAACCCATTCTTCGTCAGGGCGAGAGCGCAGCGGTAATTTGCCGATTCAAACCCAATACGGAGGCCCGCCCCCAGCAACGCTTCAGCCGCGACGGTCTGCCTCCACTATCGCATCACTCTCGTCGCCGAGCCGATTCGCGCGACGCGGTTCGGGCGCGTAACTGACCGGGGCGCGATGCGAGGTGTTGTCCTTGACTCGGAGTTGTGGACGCTCGTGGCCAGCTACGGACGGATCCGCGGCCGAATAGTTGACGAAGTCAATGTCCGGAAATCCGGTCGATCAACGCCGCATCGCCGTCAATGGCGACGCCGATTGGCAGGTAGTGAACCGTCAGCGGCGCGAGCAGTTCGTCGGCGCCGGCTGGCAGGTTGACCGCGTCCTTTTCCGTCGTGACCAGGTGCGTTGCGCCCGCGTGGAGTGCGTGGTGGCGAAGGCGTTTCAGATCATTCGGCCGGTATTGATGATGATCGCCGAAGGCCCATCGATAGCACGGTTCGATGCCGAGTTTGCGCAGCGTCGCCCAAAACGATGCCGGATTGCCGAGGCCGCAAAACGCCGCGGCCTTGCCGTCGGGCAGCGAGGGTTGCCACGTCTCCGGTTCGACGTGCGAGTAATACACGGGCATGCCGGGTTTGTACTTCTCGATTCGACGGAGGAGTTGACGATAGTCGCGGCCACGCTGCACGCGCGTCAGCACGATGGCGTCGGCGCGGGCGAGGCGAGATGGATCTTCGCGAAGCCTTCCAAGCGGAAATACGGCATTGCCGGCGAACGGGTCTTGCGCGTCGAGGAGCAGAAGATCGAACTTGCGCGCGAGTTGGCGATGTTGGAAGCCGTCGTCGAGGAGCACCACGTCGGCGCCCATTGTTTCAAGGAGTCTGCGGCCCGCGCCGATGCGGTCGGCCGCGATGCCGAGATGCGCGATGCCCGCGCGCACAAAGATCTGGGCTTCGTCGCCAGTGTCAAAAACCGGCGCTTGATCGCCTTTGGCAATGAGTGTGATCGGTTCGGTCGACATGCGCTTGTAGCCGCGTGTGAGAATGGCGACGCGCTTGCCTTGCGCGGCGCACGCGCGCGCGAGATGCAGAACCATCGGCGTCTTGCCGGTGCCTCCCATGGCCAAGCCGCCGATGCTGATGACGGGCGCGTCGAGCGTCTGGCGGCGCGCGAATTTTCGTTCCAGGCCGCTGTGCGAAAACCAGCGCCAAAGCAGGGAAAGCGGTGTGAAAAGCGCGTGCGCCAGCAACGAATGGCGGGGGGTGGGCCAGCTTTCTTCGAGGATTTCGATCGCAGCATCGCGGGCTATTCTCGTCGCGCCGCGTTTGGACTCGGCGATGGCGCGGGCCTTTCGGCCGATCACCGAGCCGTGGTCGAGCAGTTTCTCCAGCGCGGGCGCGAGCTCGGCTGCCGCCGAGATCCGCACGAGCGCCTGCGCTTCGGTGAATTCGCGGGAGATCTCGGCGAAGTTCTCCATGTGTGGCCCGGCGACGACCGGCTTGCCGCAGAAGGCGGGTTCGAGGATGTTGTGGCCGCCGCGCCGGACGAGCGTGCCGCCCATGAAGACGGCGCCGGCGTGGGCGAACAGCGGGCCGAGTTCGCCGAGGGTATCGAGCAGCAGGACGCCGGGCAGTTGCAGTTCGCCGAGTGCCGTGCGCCGCACGAACCGGATGCCACGCGCGCGCAGTTTCTCGGCGGCGGAGTCGAAGCGCTCGGGACGGCGCGGCACGTGGATCCAGAGCAGCCCAGCGCGGCGCGCGGCGAGTGTTTCGAAGGCGTCGAGCGTGAGGACGTCCTCGTCGAAATCGGTTGCATCGATGCCGGGCATGGTGGAGGCTGCGATGACGATTTCGGCCGCGTCCGTCGTTTCAATCCAGGCGCGAAGGTCATCGGCGACGGCGTCGGCGCGCGGTTCGAAGTCGTACTTTAAGTTGCGCCCGAGATGCAGTTTTTCCCGCGGGGCGCCAGCGGAGAGATAGCGATAGGCATCTTGCTCGCTCTGGGCGTAGATGGCGTCCGGCAGCGCGAGCACAGGCGCGAAGAACCAGCGGAACTTGCGGTACTTGGGTAGAGCGCGGTCGGAGATGCGCGCATTGATGACGAGCAGGCCGGCGCCGGTTCGCTTGGTCTCGCGCCAGAGGTTCGGCCAGATCTCGGTCTCCATGACGACCAATATCGACGGGCGGATGGCGCGCAGCACACGGCGTACGGCGAAACAGAAATCGAGCGGCGTGTAGAAGACGCCGTCGGTGAGCGCGGTCAGTTTATCGACCGCAAGCGCGTGGCCGGTTACCGTCGTTACCGAAACGTAGATCGGCGTGTCGGGCAGTTTTTCGCGTAGCGCGCGGATGAGTGTGACCGCGCTGAGCACCTCGCCGACCGACACCGCGTGCAACCAGATGCCGCCCGGCGCCGTCACCTGAAATGGCAGCCCGCCGAAACGCCCGTTGATCGAGCGCATCCAGTGCCGGTTCTTCAACCCTCGCCACAAAAGATACAGTAGGATGAGTGGAAACCCGAGGATCTGTACCAGGCGGTAAAGGACGAAGATGAAAACCGGCAAGCTCCTATTCCTAATCTTGAGTGTAGCGGTGGCGATGAGCGCGGACAAGAAAGAACCTTTTCGTCCGGGCGAAATCGACAAGTACGCAAACAAGCAAAGTAACCAGGGAGTGACGATTGCGGCGCAGCCTTACGACAACCCGGATGATCTCAAGATTGCCTTCGGCAAGTTGAATCCGTACGAACACGGCGTACTGCCGGTACTGGTGCTGATCCGCAACGATTCCAAGACCGCGCTGAAAATGGACGGCCTGCAAACGATGTACATGGCGCCCCGCGGGCGCAAGATTGAATCGACGCCGCCCAAGGACGTGATGCTGCTCGAAGGCACGCGGGCGAAGCGGGGACCGACCATCACGGGCGGGATCAAGATCAAGGTGCAGAAGAGCAAACTGAACGACCCGGTGATCGAGGAGCGCGCCTTCGCCGCCAAGATGCTGCCGCCGGGCGACACGGCCTACGGGTTTGTCTATTTCCAGACGGGCCATTCGCGCGGGACCTCGCTGTATCTGTCCGGGTTGAGCGAAGCGGGCACGGGCAAGGCGTTGTTCTTCTTCGAAGTGCCGTTGGATTAACGCCGGTGCTATACTGAGAGGACGTGCTTTATAGCGCACAGGCCGCATTGCGAGTCCGTCGTGCGCGAGTAGTTTGGAGCACGCCCCACCTTTTAGGACAAATCCAATGTCAAAACTCAAAACCCACAAGGGCGCGGCTAAGCGCTTCAAGAGGACCGGTACGGGCAAGATCAAGCGCGCCCATGCTTTTGCGCGCCACATCCTGACCTCCAAGGGTTCTTCGCGGAAGCGCCGTCTTGCCCAGTCGGTCATGATGGACGATACCAACACCAACGAAATCGCCCGGATGTTGCCTTACAAATAAGGCTAAGCCTCCGAGCAACCGAGCGGCCGAGGCGCGCGGCACGTGCCCGTTCCGCCGGATCTGATAACCACAAACTGAAAACGTAAGAAGGAGACAAACGTGCCCAGAGTAAAACGCGGTACAAAGCGTACTGATAATCGGAAAAAGACACTTGGCTTGGCCAAGGGCTTTTTCCTCGGCAAGTCGAAGCTGCACCGCTTCGCGCAGGAAGCCGTTGAGAAGTCGCTGATTTATGGATACAAGGGCCGCCGCCTGAAGAAGCGCGAATTCCGCTCGTTGTGGATCGTCCGCATTTCGGCCGGCTGCCGCGCCAACGGCATCTCGTATTCCAAGTTCATGGCGGGGCTGAAGCGCGCCGCGATCGAGCTGAATCGCAAGATGTTGTCCGACATCGCCACGCGCGACGCCGCGGCGTTCACGTCGCTGGTCGACAAAGCCAAAGCCGCTCTCGCGGCCTAGAGTAGTACACTAACCCCAGAGAGGACACCTCTTATGGATTTCCAACTGGAGGAAGTTGACACGTTAAGCGGCCTGGAAGAACGCATCCTCCGGGCCGTTTCCGTTGTCAGCCAACTCAAGCAAGAGAACGCCGAATTGAAGTCGCGGCTCGCCGAAGCCGAAGACGAAGCGCGGCTGGCAAACGCCGCGCGCAACCGGGCGGAGTCGGAACTGGAAGGGCTGCGCTCCAACAGCGGCAAGGCTGAAAAGGACCTCGAAAAACTACTCGCGGAACGGAAGCTCGTGAAAGCCCGCATCGAAAAGTTGCTGGGCCAGCTAGACATGTTAGGCGCAAGCTAACATGCCCACGAGCGTCCGCGTCAACATCTACAATCAGTCGTTTTCGCTGGTGACGAATGGGCCGGAGGGCGAGTTGCAGGCGCTCGCCCACAAGGTCGATGAGTTGATGCATTCGATCGCCAAGGGCGCCAATACGGATGCGTCGCGCGTGGCGATCTTGGCGTGTCTGCACTTGGCCGATGAGTTGCGGACGGCCGAAGGGAAGCATCGGAAGCTGAGCCGGTTGATTGAGGAGACGTTGGGAGACTAGGTTTTCGGTTGCCCGGTCAATGCTCGCGGCACTCGGGGTATTCGCCCAAGATGGAAGCGCCCCGGTAGCCCAGCGTGTCGGCCATGCCGGCTTTCGAAGTCCAGAATCCATCGG
>VFZQ01000160.1 GCA_016871135.1 Acidobacteriota bacterium
GACCGACACCTACGCCGCGGTCGAATTTCAGATCGAGAATTGGCGCTGGGCTGGCGTGCCCTTTTACGTGCGGAGCGGCAAACGGATGCCGAAGCGTGTGACCGATATCGCCATCCGCTTTAACCACGTTCCTCATTCGCTGTTCATGACGGAAGGCGTCGATACGGCAAGGCCGAATTTACTCATCCTTCGCATTCAGCCGGAAGAGGGCATCTCGCTGCGATTTTCCTCGAAACAGCCCGGGCCGGGAATGAAACTCCGGCCGGTGTCGATGGACTTCAACTACGGTTCTTCGTTCGGCTCTCGCACCCCGACGGCGTACGAAACGCTGCTGGTCGACGCAATGATCGGCGACGCCACGCTCTACACGCGGCAGGACATGGTCGAGGCTTCCTGGGAAGCTGTGCAGCCGATCCTCAACGTTTGGGGCAATCGCACCGACGATCCCTTCCCCAATTACGAAGCCGGTTCGTGGGGGCCGAAAGCCGCCGATGAATTGCTGGCGCGGCGCGGCAACGAGTGGAGGCTGGCATGACGGCGGCCACCGACATACGCGCCGAGAAACTTCTCAAGCAACTCGCCGATGTGTGGAAGGACCTCGGCAAGAGCGAATCCGATTACGCGGTGGTTCGGGCGTGTTCGATGACGCTGATCGTCGCAACGACGGCCGATGACGAGCAGGACCTTGGCGCGACGCTCGGCGAATTGATGCACAGCCACCCGTCCCGCTATATCGTGCTGCGGGTAAAGGCGGGTGAAGAATCGACGTTTTCCGCGCGGGTCTTCGCGCAATGCCAGTTGGCTTTCGGGAGGCGCCAGCAACTGTGTTGCGAGCAAATTGAGTTCACCGCGACGCGCGACCGGATCGCCGACTTTCACGCCGTCGCGCTTGGCCTTACCGTTCCGGATCTCCCGGTGCTGTTATGGATCAAAGATCCACGACTGCTTTTCGCAAGCGAATTCGATCCGGTGCTTCGCCTTGCGCGAAGCGTGCTGATCGACTCGGCGGATTTCGAAGACGCCGCGGCGGGGCTTACCGATCTCGATCAGCGGCGACAAGCCGGTTGGCGAATCAAAGACATCAACTGGTCGCGTCTCACCGTCTGGCGCGAAACGATCGCGCAGATGTTCGAAGCCGCCAACTGCCGCGAACTTGCCGCATCGATCGACCGAATCGACGTCCGCGGGGAAAACAAGAAGCCCGGCGCCGATGTGTTGTATCTCGCCGCGTGGCTGGCCCAGCGGCTGCCCGTGGCGAAAGTGAACACTGCGGGAGGCGGCGTTGCACGGCTGAGGCTCTTCGCGGGATCGCGAACGCTCGAAGTCACCGGAGCGAGAGAGGCGTTGTTCGCGACGGCGCTCGACGGCTTGATCACGCGGGTGCCTGCGCCATTGCGCTCAGACGCCGACCTGATCGATGAAGAGTTGAGCATCCTCGGCACCGATTCCATTTACGACGCGACTCTGCCCGACGCGCTTCGTTGCGCGAGGACAACCGTTTGAGTCAGCCGGCAATCCTTGTTTCCCCGACGCCGCTGGATGCTGCACGCGCGTGCGGCGATGCGATGTTGAACATCTTTCGCGAAGCGATCGACGCACGCGGCTCCGCAACGGCCGCGGTCTCCGGAGGCACAACGCCGAGGCTTTTGTTTCAACATTTCGCGGCAAGCGGATTCGACTGGTCGCACGTGCATCTATTCTGGGTCGATGAACGCGCCGTCCCGCCGGGTGATCCACAAAGCAACTACACGCTCGCTCACGAGAACTGGCTGGATATCGTCGGCTTTCCAGCAACTAATCTGCATCGCATCGAAGCGGAGCTCCCGGTGGCCGAAGCGGCTTCGCGCTACGCCACAACAATCCGCGGCCACTTCGGAACGGACCAACCCGTATTCGATGTCATCCAACAAGGCATGGGTGCCGACGCGCATACCGCGAGCCTGTTCCCCGGCGAACCGCTTATCCTCGATAACGCCGGCATCGCCGCCGCCGTCTACGTCGAAAAGCTATCGGCCGCGCGGATTACGCTACTGCCCGGCGTGCTGAAGGCGGCGCGCAACACGATGATGCTTGTGACCGGCGCGGACAAGGCGGACGGACTCCGCCGTGCGCTGCACGGCCCCGAATCGCTCCTCGAAACACCAATTCAACTCACACGTTCGCACACGGGCGACGTGACATGGTTCCTGGATGAAGCCGCGGCTATTGGCGCTCGCTAGTCTCGTCTCGTTTCTTGCCTCGTGCGGTTCGTCACCCAAGCCGCCGGAAAAGAAGGCGACGGCGCGCGTCGTCGTCGAGGAAACGCCGCCGCCAATGAACCGCCTTGTTTTCGGCGGCGACGTAATGCTGTCGCGTCACGTCTACGAAAAGTTCAACGCGGCGAAAGATCCGGCGCTTCCTTTCCGAAAGATCGCCGATTTTTTCAAGAGCGCGGATCTCGCTTTTATCAATCTCGAATCGCCGTTCTCCGACAAAGGCCGTCCTCCGCTAAAGGGCATGGTGTTCAAAGCGCCGCCGGAATCGGTTGAAGGTCTGAAGCTCGCGGGAATCGATGTGGTTTCGACAGCAAACAACCACACGCGCGATCAACACGAATACGGTATTCTCTATACGCTCGATCATCTTGAAAAGAACGGCATCGCCGCGGCGGGCACCGGCAAGGACGAAGCCGCGGCTCGTCGAGGCGTTGTCATCGAACGCAACGGCGTGAAGTTTGGATTCCTGGCCTACACCTACGATCAGCGCAACGGCAACCATCCCAATGACGACAACCGGATCAACGGGCTTGATATCGTGCGGCTCCGCGAAGATGTCGCCGATATTCGGAAACGATCGAATGTGACGATCGTTTCGATGCACGCGGGCGTTGAATATGCGAACGAACCACATCCATCACAGCAGCAGTTCGCGCGCGCGGCTATCGAGGCCAACGCGACGCTTGTCATCGGCCATCATCCGCACGTTGCGCAGCCGTGCGAGGCGTATCGCACAGGCGTGATCTGCTACTCGCTTGGCAACCTGGTATTCGACCAAACCGCACCTGGCACTAATGACGGCCTGGTCGTTGAGGCTGAGTTCAAGGGCTTTTCGCTGCGAAAACTGCGCACGCACAAGATCAAGATCGTAGACACGCAGCCCGTGTTGGTTCCGAAAAAGTGAAGATCACAGCGATCCGCGTTCATCGCCTTGAAGGCAAACTTCAGCGCCGCTTCGGCTGGTCCTTGAATTGGACGGACAGGCGCGTTGGAACACTCGTCGAAGTTGAAACCGACAGCGGTCTCACTGGTTGGGGCGATGGGGCTGTTCCCGATGCGGCGCTGGCAAAGCTGCAAGGCTTCATAGGGCGAAGTCCATTCGAAGCCGAGGCGATCTTCGACGAAATGCGCGCGCCCGGCTTACTGCAAGGCCGCGCGGGCGAGCCGATGTTTGGATCGCTTGATGTCGCGCTTTGGGACCTGCAGGGCAAGGCCCTGGGCCTGCCTGTGTGCAAGCTCCTGGGCCGTGTCTATCGGACCGAGGTGCGGCCGTATTGCACCGCGCTTTATCGGGTCGATAGCGACGACCTCCCTCGCGCGCTTGCCGACGAAGCCGCTGGCTGGAAGGCCCGCGGCTACACGACGATGAAGATGAAAATCGGCTATGGCGCCGATCTCGACATCCGTTGCGTCGAAGCGGTTCGCAAGGCGATCGGCGAAGACACCGGTCTGGCCGTCGACTCCAACTGCGGCTACGACGCACCGACGGCGATCGCGCTCGGCGCGCGTCTCGAAGCGTTCAACTTGCGCTGGTGGGAGGAACCGCTCGACGCGCTGGACTTCGAGGGCTATGCGCGGTTGCGTCAAGCCGTGCGCATCCCGCTGGCATCTGGTGAGTCGTTGACGGTGGATACGCTGGCGCGAGACTACATCGCGCCCAGGCTGATCGATATCGTACAACCGGAAGTGGAATGGATTGGCCTGACCGGCGCGCGCCGCATCACGCCGCTAGCGTGGCTGCAACACATCAGAGTCGTGCCTCATAACTGGTCGACCGCGGTTCGCACGGCGACGGTACTGCACTGGGCCGCGACGATTCCGCCACCCACGATCGGCCTGGCGACCGGCGACGTCACCTTCGAGTTCGATCAGACCGAGCATCCGTTTCGCGACGCCGTCGTCAACGAAACCGTCAAGCGCGACGGAGACGGCATGATGCAGGTTCCTGATAGACCGGGCCTCGGAGTGACGATCGACCGTCAGGCGCTGAAACGCTTCACGCTCGACTGCGTCGCCTTCGCCCGGTAGAAACCCGCTTCGGCAGATCCCTCCTCACCGATGCGGGTCTTACTTTCCGGTGTGCTCTTTGTCGTCACGCGAGCTACCTACCATCTCGCTGCGCTGTTTGAGATACGCGTCGAACTTCTTGCTCTGCTCGGGGTTCAACAGCTTGCGGACTTCGGCGTCTTCGGCATGCTTCAGCGCCATCATTTCGCCATGCAGCTGCCGGGCGACAGCGTCCTCGCGCGCGACAGCCGCGCTGTCGTTGGCGATGCGAGCGCGCCGAAGCTTGCGCATTTGGCTATTGTATTCTCCGCGCTTTTTCTGGTACTCCGGAAATCGCCGGTTGTGAATCTCGCCGGCCGCCTTGGCTTGGTCCATGCTGAGGCCCAAAGCTTCTTTGAGAGGCGCGTCGGCCAATGCCGTCGCCGGACAGAAAACGAATAGTGCGGTAGTCAATGCCGCCGCCTGAAGGGTGTTGAAAATGTTCCCCATACTGGTCTCCTCGTTGCAAGTTCAATTCGGACACCAGAGAGTGTGTAATCAGCTTGAAAAGTCGATCATGCCGACTTTCGACGAAACGCCGCCAGTTCAATCCGCCTTCGGCGCAGGCGCTTTCCAGTTGGCCAGCCGGCCCGCGTCGTGGCACGTCAGGCAGGCGATCTTCGCCTTTGCGTCCATCGTGGCCAACGCTTTCTTCGCGAACGGTTCATACGGCGTGGACGGCAGGGTTGTAATGATCGTCTCCAGTAAAGTTGTCGCCGCTGCTTTGTCGCCGAGGCGCAACGCCGCCTGGGCTAGTCCGCTCAAGACCTCGCCTTGATGATGCACGGGCATCTTGGTGAAGAACGGCTTTTGCTCTTCGCTCAACGCTGAGTAGTGCGTATGGATCTTTTGCCAGCCGTCTTGGCGGAGCGGCTCGGGCAGCCGGTCCGCGAAGAGGGTGAACGTTCCGCCGGCGATCGCATTTACAGCGGCGCTGGTTTGCGGCGTCATGACCGCCTTGGCATCGGCAAAACTCGCTAGCGCCTTCTTGTAGAGCGAATCGAATTTGGCGCGATCACCGGTCTCCAATTCGCGCACCGCCAAATACAGTTCGCCACCGCCGCGCCAAGCCAGTGCGTCGGCGGCCTTCGGATCGGCTGCGATAATCTCATCGGTCTTCTTCATGCCGTTGCCGAACTGCGCCATGTCGTTCGACAGAAAACCCGCGAACAACTCCTCTCGGACCCAAGTACTCACACGCATACCTTTAGGCATCGTCTCGGCACACATCGTGGCCGCGCAAAGCAACAAGCAAAATCGCATGTTCATATGGACGAAGTATAACGCGCTAAAGTTCGATATCTTTGTCTGATGGCGCGAAAGATGCTCACCTGCCTCACACCCGGCTCTATCGGCGTGAAAGCAAACCAACTGGAAACGATTGAATTTGGCCATGCGTTTGGGTACGAAGCCGTGCAGCCATTCGGCGAGGAACTGATCAACCTCGACATCGCCGCCGTCACCGACAAACTTCGGCAATATCGTCTCGTGTGGGGTCAGGCCGGCCTTGCGCTCGATTTTCGAAAAGACGAAGAGACGTTTCGCGCGGGACTCAAAGATCTGCCGCGGATCGCGGCGGCGCTGCAAAAGGCGGGCGCATCGCGGATCGGAACCTGGATCTCGCCGAACCACGATGCCCTTCCCTACTTGGCCAACTTGCGGCAGCACGCACGGCGGTTGCGCGAAGCCGCCAAGGTGCTGGCCGACAACGGCCAACGCATCGGTCTTGAGTACGTCGGTCCAAAGACACTTTGGTCTGCCAAGCGTTTTCCGTTTGTCCATTCGATGGCTGAAATGCGCGAGCTACATTCGGAAATCGATATGAAGAACGTCGGCTTCGTGCTCGACTCGTGGCACTGGTACACGGCCGGAGAATCGCTGGCGGACTTGAGGACGCTTCGCAACGAAGAGATTGTCTGCATCGATCTCAACGACGCGCCAGCCGGCATCTCCATCGATCAGCAGATCGATAGTAAGCGCGAAATTCCGCTGGCTACCGGTGTGATCGACGTACGCGGTTTTCTCAACACTCTGCACACTCTTGGCTGCGACGCGCCCGTTCGCTGCGAACCGTTCAACGCCGCTCTGCGCACCAAACCACGAGAAGAGATATTGGGTACGGTGGCCGAGAGTATGCGCCGAGCGATGGCGCTAATAATTGTGTAACCTCCTCTTCACATTAGGGCTTGATTTTGGTATAGTATGGGTATCGAGCCCCTGGCCGTAAGTGCCGCCAAACTATCGAGGTGGTGCCGATCCCAGGGGCATTTCTGCAACTCTCCGCATTTGGACTGAAGGAGTACCACCATGCCTACGGCCGTGATGGTTGACGGCGGCTTTTTTCTCCGCCGATATCGATTTCTGAAAGGCAACACCTACGACGCGCGTCAGGTGGCCAAGGACCTTTTCACATGGTCTCTCAAGCACTTGGAAGGCAAGAATAACGAGTTGCGAGAATTGTACCGGATCTTCTATTACGATTGCCCCCCGCTGCAGAAGAAGATCTTCCACCCGCTAACCAAAGAACTGATCGATCTCGGCAAGAGCCAGGAAGCGCAATTCCGGCTGAACCTTCACTCGGAACTTCGAAAACTCCGTAAAGTCGCGCTCCGGCAAGGCCGCCTCGGAGACTATGGCAACTGGATCGTCGAACCGGCCAAGCTGAAAAAGCTTGTCAGCGGAGCGATCACGGCGAGCGATCTCACCAAGGACGATGTGAGCTATGAAGTCAGGCAGAAGGGCGTCGACATGCGTATCGGTCTCGACATCTCTTCGCTGACATATAAGAAACAGGTCGACCAGATCGTCCTCATTGCCGGCGACGCGGATTTCGTGCCAGCGGCAAAAATGGCCCGCCGCGAGGGCATCGACTTTATTCTCGACCCGATGTGGAAGGAGATCTCCGACGAACTCCACGAACATATCGACGGATTGAAATCGACGTGTCCGCGCCCAGGCGTAGCACGAAAGATCGCTGAAGCCGCCGCCGAGAGCCACCACACGAGCCACGACGAATCTCCCGCGCCGCTCATTCCGCCCTATCCGCGTTCCAATGAGCCGATCGCCCGCGGCCGCGCGCCGATGCGGCGGTTTTTGGATCGCCGGGTCGCGATAGAAGAAGGCAACAGCTGAGAGGCCTCTAACGGATTTGACGCGATTCCGCCGGTAGCACATAATCGATGCTGGCTGAATCGATGCGTAAACGAATTGGTTGGCTAGTCTTTCAGGTGCTGTCGGTGGCGACTGGCGCGTTTGGCCAATCGGATCCGCGCGCCAAACTGGAAGCGACGTTCGCGAGGACAGTCAGGCCGTTTCTTGCGACCCATTGCGTGACGTGCCATGGGTCGAAGCAACCTGCTGCGCAAATGGATTTGAGCGGGTTCACGTCGATGGCTGCGCTAATTCAAGATGGACGCCGTTGGAGTCAGATCCTGGAACGGTTGGAAGCCGGC
Source organism: Acidobacteriota bacterium (assembly GCA_016871135.1). GTDB lineage: Bacteria > Acidobacteriota > Terriglobia > Bryobacterales > Bryobacteraceae. Next base: position 7,754 of record VFZQ01000160.1, read on the forward strand.
GAAATGCCGCCCAAAGGCGCGCGCGCCGTCTTCGGCGGAGCGGCGCGTTGCCGTCGAATGGTTTCACGCGGTGCGTAACTATGAGCGGACGCGAAACGCGGGCGATCCTGGCGTTGTGCTGTCGCGGCGACTGAGCGGCGCGGAGTACAACTATACGATTCGCGATTTGACGGGTGTCGATATTCGTCCGGCGCGAGAGTTCCCGGTCGATCCGGCGAACACGGCGGGCTTCGACAATTCGGGCGAAACGTTGATGATGTCGCCAACGCTGTTGAAGAAGTATTTGGCGGCGGCGCGCGAAGTGGCGAGCCATCTGTATCTGAAGGAATCGGGCTTCGCCTTCGCGCCGCATTCGATGCTGGCCGAAACGGACCGCGATAAATTCGTAGTCCATCAGATCATCGACTTCTACCACGCGCAAAATACCGATCTGGCCGACTATTTTCAGACAGCGTGGCGTTACAAGCATCGAGCGGCGCAAGGGCAGCCGCGCGCCACACTTGCCGATTTCGCGCGGCGGAATCGGGTGAGCGAAAAATACCTCGGAACGGTTTGGACGGTGCTGGAACAGCGCGAGGATGTTGGTCCGCTGTCGAAGCTGCAAGCGATATGGCGCGCGTTGCCAGGGCCTGGAATGGATGCGCGTAAGGGCTGCGAGAACATGCGTGCGTACGTCGAAACTGTGCGCAGGAAGGTGGAGCCGCGGTTCATCAATATTACGGCTGGATCGATCGGCGCGGCGTGGCAGCCGTTATTGATTTGGAAAAACACGCAGTATGCGACGCACCGGCGGAAGTTCGACGCCCGGCAGTTGCAGGTGGAAGGCGAGCCGCTTTTTGATCAGAAAACAGTCGTCGAGCCGGAGTGGGAGAATGCATTCGGTCCTGGGAAAACAATCCTCGTGGAGAATGCGCCCGGCGACCCGGATCTATTCGTTCCGGCTGGGCAGAGAGCGCGGTACGAGGCGGCGTGGGCGAAGTTCTCTAGTGTGTTTCCGGACATGTTCTATCGCGAGTCGCGAGGGCGGAATTACTTCAAGACTGGGCGCGACGAAGGGCGTTATTTGAGTGCCGGCTTCCACAACGTGATGGGTTATTTCCGCGACGATCAGCCGTTGTACGAACTACTGCTCGACGCCAAACAGCAAGCGCAGATGGACGGAATGTGGCGGGAGATGGATTTTGTCGCCTCGATCACGACGCGCACGTATGTCGAGTTCGCGAAGCTGGGCACGCGGGGCACGCGCGACGACTTCAAGGATGGCGAGCCGGAGGTGCGCGATATCGAGGTCGCGGAGATTGTTTCCGAACCGAAGATGCGGAGGCTGGAAGCGGAGTATTTGAAGTTCGCGGAAGGCGGCAGCGCGGTGGCGATGCAGGCGATCCGCGATTTCTTCGACCGCGCGAACCGGGATATTCGCTGGGTGACGAAGGCGCGGGCCGAAGCGGAAGCGAGTCATCTAACGGCTCTTGTGGAGTTCGCGGCA
>VFZQ01000161.1 GCA_016871135.1 Acidobacteriota bacterium
GTTCTTGTCGAGCGCGCCCGTGTGCACCAACAAGCCGTACCGAAGCGTGACCGTCTCGCCGCGTGGAATTGTCACCGCGCCTTTCTCGGTCATCACGGCGCCCATCCAGCCGTCGTCACGAACGTGCATCGCTTGCGGGTGTTGGAGGTTGGACGGGTGATCGAAGAGCGTAATTCCGGCGAGTCCAGAGCGCACGGGGCCGGAATAATCGACCCAGCGCGCGGGCTGGCGGAATACAGCCTTTTCGTTGATGAGGCCCGATGAGTTGACGATCCTGCCGCCGCCGTCTTTCACACCGATCGATTTCGCCATGCGCACGCCGACGGGGCCGAAGCCTTTGGCGTCGAAGACAACCGGGCCGTTCGTCGCTTTCAACGTCATGCTCATTTCAATCATCCAGTCGCCGCCGAGATCGATAACGCTGATGGTTCGCTGTTCCTCGAGTAGCGTGCCCCATGCCGATTCCAGCACGACGCTCGCCTTCGTCGCGCCGTCGTCGATTTTGACGACGCGTTTGGCGCGGATGCGGCCCTTGCCGTCGGACCAAAAGTCCTCGCCGTTGACGGGCGTGGCGGCGAACCAGATGCTGTAGTGATGCCGGTGGCCGTGCGGATCGTGCGGATGGCCGATGCGTGTCATCTCATCGCCCTTCGCCGAGTAGACCGGGTACAGGAAGGGGCGGTCCATGCGTGCGCTGTAGCGGAGGCGCGTGAGTTCCTTGCCGTCGCGCCGGAAGGAGATCTCTTCGTAGGGCAGGGGCACAGCCTGCATACGCGGAATCTGCGCGCTTACGGCGCAGGTGAACAGCAGCATCAATCGCATGGTTGTGTGAGTTCTCCCCGCTCGTCATTTTGCATCCGGCCGCGCACTTCCTGCAATGGCATTTCTTGACCCAATAGCCAGGCGAGTTTGGTGAATGCGGCTTCGGGTGTCATGTCAAGACCGCTGGTGACGCCGATGTCGAGAAGCCGGCGGCCCGATTCGTAGAGCAGCATATCGACCGCGCCGCGCGCGCACTGCGTCACGTTGACGATCACTTTGCCCGAGTCGACCGCTTCGTCGAGCACGTTGTAGATCTCTTCCGATGCCGGCAGATTGCCGCGGCCAAACGTCCGCAAGATCGCCCCGCGCAACGGTGGTTTGCAAAGGAGATCGCGGAGCAGTGATGGCTTCAGACCGGGAACGATGGTGATGTCGGCGATGTCTTCGCACAACGCGCGAGCCGCTTGGAAAGGGCCTTGCGAAGGGCCGCGCAAAAGCAAACGCTCGATTACAATTTCGCTTTCTACGGCGCCGAGCGGACGGAAGTTGGGGGATTCGAAGGCGTCGGTTTCGAGCGTCGACATCTTTCGCGCGCGGTTGCCGCGCAGTAAAACGTTGCCGAAGCAGATCGATACTTCGGGAACCACTGGCCTTCCGCCGGCGACGCGCAGGGCGTTGAGGAAATTCAAGCGCCCGTCGGTGCGCTCGTGGAAGAGCGGTGTCTGCGAACCGGTCAACACGATGGGTTTCGAAATGCCATCGACCAAGAATGACAGCGCCGACGCCGTGTAGGCCATCGTGTCGGTGCCGTGCAGCACGACGAAGCCGTCCCAGTTGGCGTATTCGCGCTCGATGACGGCAGCGAAAGAGAGCCAGTCGCGGGGGCCGATGTCTGAGGAGTCGACCGGTGTAAGAGCGAGGAGGTCCCAGTCGATGCCGTCGCGCGAAGAGGGGAGATACTTCAAAAGATCTTGTTTGTTACCGGGCGCGAGGGCGCCGTCTTCGCGCGGCGTCATGCCGATGGTGCCGCCGGTGTAGACAACAAGTATCCGAGAACTCATGCGCGGGCCAGCAGGCGGGCGGCGTCGGCGGCCAGCTGGGCCGCGTGTTTCGATTCATTGGGCAGGCCATCGAGAAGCGCCTCCACGTCGGCTGCGGTCAGCGCAGTCAACTGCGCGCGCGATTTTCCGACCGCCCATTCGGCGAGCGCGGCGCCGGCGGCCATCGATGCGGTGCAGCCTTTGGCGAGAAAGCCGGCCCGTTCCACGATGCCGTCTTGAAAGAGCGCCGAGAGTTGCACGATGTCGCCACAAATAGGGTTCATCGCCTCGATGCGTAAGGCGGGTGCGGGTAACAGACCCACGCATTTGGGTTCGTTAAAGTACTGGAGTAGCCGCGCGGAGTACATGCGATAATGTCCCATTCCCCCAGTGTAAAGGACCCGATGCGGCTCGATCCGAAAACGGTCCACGCGCCCGAAATTGGACCCGTGTGGCTGAACTCGCCTCCGCTGACGCTGCGACAGCTGCGAGGCAGCGTCGTGCTCGTGGATTTCTGGGATTTCACGTGCGTGAACTGCATTCGCACGTTGCCTTATGTTGTCGAATGGCACAAGCGATACGCGCCGCTGGGCTTGAAAGTGATCGGCGTTCACGCGCCTGAGTTCTACTTTGGCCGGGCGCCGGAGATCTTGGAGCGCGGTATCGAGGAGTTTGGCATTTCGCATCCGGTGCTGCTGGATAACGACTACACGGTCTGGAAAGCGTTCGCGAACAAGTATTGGCCGTCGAAGTACCTGATCGATGCCGACGGCTACATGCGTTACTTTCATGCCGGCGAAGGGGCGTATCAGGAAACGGAAGAGGCACTGCAAGAATTGCTGCGTGAGATCGACAAATCGGTTGCGCTGCCGCCGTTGATGCCGCTGCAGCGTGCGCTCGATCAACCCGGCGCGTTTGCGATGTGCCCGAGGCCGACGCCGGAGTTGTATCTCGGTCACCAGCGTGGGCAAATTGCGAACGGGTTTGTCGAGGACAAGGAACACACCTACACGCTCGGCGCGGGGCCGCAAGAGGCGATGCCGGAGATCGAAGGGCAGTGGCATTCGCTGCCCGATTGTTTGCAGGCGGCGGCGGCCGGTTCGCGGATCATTCTGTTTTATTCCGCGGCGGAGGTAAATGTTGTGATGGCCGGTGTGGGACGTGTCGGCGTGCGCGAGAACGGTGTTGAGATCGGAGTGATCGAAGTCAACCGGCCGCGCATGTATCGGGTGATTCAGCGCGACCGATTCGATTCGGCGCTGTTGGAACTGACGTTCGATTCTCCGTCGATGCAGGTGTTTGCATTTACGTTCGGGAGTTGCTTGTGAAGACGCGAGCGGAGATGCGGGTGGTCGCGGCGCTTATCGAACGCGACGGAAAAATTCTCGTTTGCCAGCGCCGCGCCGGTGACCGTTTCGAATTCAAATGGGAATTCCCAGGCGGCAAGGTTGAGCCCGAAGAAGAGCCGCGCGCGGCGCTGCGGCGCGAGTTGCGCGAAGAGCTCTCGATCGAGGCGAAAATCGGCGAAGAGATCGCGCGCTACGAGTATGAGTACCCCGGAAAAAAACCTATCTTGCTGATATTCTACCGCGTCGATTCCTACGATGGTGAGCCCCTGAACCAGGTGTTTGCTTCGATGCAATGGACAGCGGCGCGGGATCTGCCGGCGCTTGATTTTCTCGATGGCGATATCGACTTCGTGCGGCGGTTGGCTCGGGCGGCGCGGTGAGTTTGCGCTGGCGAGTGTCCTGTCGGCATTCGCCGGGCTGCGTAGCCGTGCCAAGAATAGTGGCATCGTTGTTTTGCCTGTATGTCCGAGGCCGCACGCACACCGAAGAGTGTCGTGGGCCTGTTCGGACGCAGCAGTTCCACTCGCTGCGTGGAGGACATACCGATTCCCGGCGAGTAAGTTTCATGGCTGGATCCGGCGGAAGGGAACTACCCTGCCGCCACGTTAAAGCACACCAGCTTACCCTGATCGCGCACATACATGCGCCCGTTCGCGATAACAGGCTGCGTCCACAATGGATAATCGCCGCGGCCGAATGTGAATCGCGAAACCTCCTTGTAGGCGGATGGCGTCGCTTCGGCTAGCGCGATCGCGCCGTTCTCGCCCTGCAGCACCAACATGCCGTTCGCAAAGAGAATCTGCCCCTTACCGACCGAGCGATCCTTCCACGCGACCGCGCCGGACATCAGCTCGAGCGAAGTGAGAATACCGGACGAAAAGCCGTACAAGTGCTTTTCGTGAAGCACGCTGGAGCAGTAGTGATTTCTCATGTCCTGCGTGAAATAGACCTCGGTCGCGCTGACGCCGCTATCGGTCTTGGCCAGCTTGAGCAGCGCGCAGCCGGTGCCGTAGTCCGAACTCAGGAACACGTGGCCCTCGTGGTATAGCGGCGTGGCGATGTTGGCCGTGCGGTTGGAAACCTTGTTGTAGTTCCAAAGCTGATAGCCGTTGGCGGCGTTGAAGCCGACCGCCCCACGCGAAGTGAAAGCGACGATATTGCGCAGGCCGCCAAAATCGAATGCGATTGCGGAGCTGTAGCCGGCGGGATCGGAACCGGCGCTCCAAAGCGGCTTGCCGGTTGTCTTGTCCAGCGCGGCGACGGCGCTATCGGTGCCACCCGGCTGCACGATCAGACGGTTGCCGTCGACCAGCGGCGACTCGCTGAGCCCCCACTTGATCTGATGGCCCTTGAACTTTTCGAGGATATTCATCGACCAGTTCTGCTTGCCGGTGGCGGCGATGAGCGAAAGCAGCGTTCCATCGGCGGAGAGTGAGTAAAGCGTTGCGCCGTCGAGAGTCGGTGTGCCGCGCGGGCCGGGGCCGCGGTCTTGGGGAAACTGGCTGCCGGCCTTCATTTTCCAGATCTGTTTTCCGGTCAGCGCGTCGTAGCAGTAGACCCATTGCGCGCCGTCTTGTTGTCCTTGCGTGAAGAGCCTTCCGTTTGCGATCGAGTAGGAGCTATAACCCGCGCCGAGGCCGGCGGTTTCCCATAGTTTCTTGGGTCCATCGTCGGGCCATTTGGTCAAGAGATTCGATTCCGTTACGCGGCCATCGCGCGCGGGGCCGCGCCACTGTGGCCAATCGGCTGCGGCGAGAGATGTTGAGGCCAGCAGGGCCCGTCGTGTGAGCATTTGCGGTTACTCCTTGGTGATCGCTTTGATCATCTGCAGGAACGCCGCTTCGTTGGCCGCGACGGTTTTCGCCTGCGCCGTGAACTTGAAGAAGACCGCGCCCTGCGGTGCTTCGACGATCGCGCCAAGCAAACGATAGCCCGGCTTGTTCACTTTTTCGGGCGACATGGGGCTTGGCGACCAGGCGTAGGTGCCAGAGAGATCGAGTGTCGTGACGTTGAAGCCGCCGGCGGTTAGCTTGCCCGTTTTGGCGGCGCCGGACTTCTCGGGGAACTGCGACTGCCAGCGGTCGATGTTGGCTTGGATACCGCCGCCTTGGCCGGGACCGAAGTAAAAGACCGCGCATTCACCGGGGTCTTTGTCGCCGGCGGCGGGGGCGACGGTGTAGGTTCCGGCGCGCATTGGGCGCTGCGGCTGCGCGGTCCAACCCTTGGGGGCAGCCCACTTGATTCCAGATGCCGATTCGGCGCAACACAGCGCGGCGAAGGCCAGCGCCAGCAAGACTCGATTCATTCTTCCAGGTTAGACCACTTCTTTGATGACGACACCGCCGGTGTCGGTCAATCGCATATTGCGGCCGCCGTGGTAGAAGCTGAGGCGCATGTCGTTAAGGCCCATCTGGTTAAGGATCGTCGCGTGCACATCACGCATTCGATAAATTTTCTCGACCGCTTTCCACCCGAGTTCGTCGGTCTCGCCGACGGTCGATCCTGCTTTGACTCCGCCGCCGGCGAAGAACATAGTCATCGCTTTTGTGTTGTGATCGCGGCCCGGCTTGTTGCGCATGTCAGCGGGATTGTCGGGCGTGCGGCCGAACTCGCCCATCCAGACGATGAGTGTCGAGTCGAGCAGACCTCGCTGCTTTAAGTCCTTGATCAACGCCGCAATGGGTTTGTCGGTTTCGGCGGCATTCTTGGCATGACCCTTCAAGATGTCGGAGTGGCTGTCCCAGGACTGGCTGGGCGTGTAGAGCTGGACGAAGCGCACACCCTTTTCGACCATCTGACGGGCCATCAAACAACGTGTGCCGAACGACTTCGTCACCTCGTCGTCGAGTCCGTACATCTTCTTTGTCGCTTCCGATTCGCCATCAATGTTCAAGACGCCCGGCACTTCGGTCTGCATGCGGTAGGCGAGCTCATATGCATCGATCCGCCCCTGCAATTCCGGGTTTGTGTGATTGCCTTCGAGGTACGAAGTATTCAGCGCCCGCAGCATTTCCAATTGCTGCGTTTGATCACGCTCGGTGATCGCCGCCGCCGGCTTCAAGTCCGCGATCGGCGAGCCCTTCCATTGCATCATTGTGCCTTGATAGCTGGCCGGTAGAAAGCCCGGTCCCCATTGTTGCGTGCCGCTGAATGGAAGCGCGCGAAAGTCTGGCAACACGACGAAGCCGGGAAGGTTCTTATTGACCGAACCGAGGCCGTAGGTCGTCCACGCCCCGACCGATGGACGGCCCGGCAACACGAAGCCGGTGTTCATCAGAAACGTCGCCGCGGGGTGATTGCCGTTTTCGGTGACGACGGATTTCACGAAGGCGAGATCGTCAACACAGGTGGCGAGATGGGGCAGAAGTTCGGAGACGTCGCGGCCCGATTGCCCGTGCTTGGCGAACTTCCACGGGCTCTTCAAAATCAACCGCGGCTTGACGAAGAGGCCCACTTGATCGGTCAGCTTCTCCTTGCTCCAGTCCATCACCGTGTTGTCGAATTTTTCGAGCGCGGGCTTCGGGTCAAACGTATCCATCTGGCTGACGCCGCCGAGCATCGTGAGAAATATGCACGCCTTAGCTTTGGCCTCGTGATGCGGTTTGGCTTCGGCGGCGCGGAGTGCAATCGCGCCGAGTCCGGTCAGGCTTTGATAGAGGAATTGGCGTCGAGCCAGTTCGAATGACATCGCTACTCCAGGTAGAGGAATTCGTTGAGGTTAAAGAGAACGGTAGCCAGGCGCGTCAGCGCTTCTTTCGGCGCGCGGCCTTCATAGAGCTTGCGCGCTTCGGATACTTCGGCCGGCTTGGGCGGGCGAGCGAGTACGAGATCGAAGGCGCGATCGACCTGCTTCTCCATCGACGGTCCGGCGAGTTCGATTACCCGGGCGGCGAAGTGTTCGGACTCGGTGGCCGTGAGCGCGCCGTTGAGCAGCGTCAGAGCTTGTGGCGCGACGGTTGTTGAACCGCGGCGCGAACAGCTCTCGCTCATGTTTGCAGCGTCGAAGACTTCGAGCATGGGCATGGCGAGCGAGCGGCGTTGGAACGCGTAGATCGACCGCCTCAACTGCTGCTTCTCTTCCGACGGATACCACTTGAACATCTGGAAGCCCTTGGCGACTTCGTCGCTCACGTTGAAGAACATGCCGGGACCGCCGGCTTCCGAATTTAGGCGGCCGCTGAGAGAGAGCAGGGAATCGCGCAGGACTTCGGCTTCGAGGCGCGACCAGTTGGCGCGCCACAGCAGACGGTTGTCGCTATCGGTCTCGGTATTAGCTTTCCACTCGGCGTGGCGCGTGGATTGTTTGTACGTGTCGGAGGTCAACATCAAGCGGTGCATGGCCTTGATGGACCACTTCTTGTCGACGAACTCGTTGGCGAGCCAGTCGAGAAGTTCGGGGTGCGAGGGGCGGTCGCCATTCATGCCGAAGTCCGAGGGTGTGCGCACAATGCCCTGGCCGAAGTGATGTTGCCAGATGCGGTTGACCATGACGCGCGCGGTGAGCGGGTTGCCCGCTGATGCGATCCACTCGGCCAGCACTTTTCGGCGGCCCGAGCGGTAACGGTTGGCCATGCCCAGCTTGGCGTCCTCTCCGCTACCGGTGACGGCACGAAGGAAGCCCGGTTCTACGCGTTCGCCCTTGGAGGCGAGTTCGCCACCGCCGAGGACGTATGTCGGAGCGACTTCGAGAATTTGCGGTGGAGCAACTTCATTGACCGCGTAGGCCAAGGGTTGATAACGCCGCATTTCGCCCTGCATGCGCGTGATGCGCTCCTGTAGGGCTTTGTAGTCTTTCCGTTCGGCTTCGGCTAGCGATACGTTCTTTGTGTCGGCGATAACTTCGGGTAGTTTCTCTTTCGGCTTCAGCTTCGCCTTGAGTGCCGACTCCATGGATTTGAACGAGGCATCCAGCCCTTCCAAATCGTCTTCGTATTTGCGAACCATCGAACGCATGTGAAGACGGCCTTCGGCATCGCTGAAAGGCGCAGGCCGTTCGTCGGTGCGAGTAGCCGCGAAGAACGCCTGCAAGCGGTAGAAGTCCTTTTGCGGGATCGGATCGTACTTGTGATCGTGGCAGCGCGCGCAGCCGGCGGTGAGGCCGAGGAAAACTTGTGACGTTGTTCCGGCCATTTCGTTGAGCCAATCGAGGCGGAGTTGGTTGTCGAAGTTGGCGTCGGCCTCCCACGGCCCCATGCGGAGGTAACCGGTAGCGATGAGGTTTTGTCCGCCGCCGCGGCCGCCCATTTCGTCGCCCGCGATTTGCTCCTGGATGAAGTCGTCGTAAGCCCTGTCGTCATTGAAGGCACGGATTACGTAGTCGCGATAGCGCCAAGCCGTCGGTCGTTCGCCGTCGATCGCGAAGCCATCGGATTCCGCGAACCGGACCAGGTCGAGCCAGTGGCGCGCCCAGCGTTCGCCGTAGCGTTTGTCGGCGAGAAGTTTGTCGACGAGTTTGTCATAGGCGTCGGCGGACGGATCGTTAAGGAACGCGGCGGTTTCTTCGAGCGATGGGGGAAGGCCGATGAGATCGAAATAGACGCGGCGGAGGAGCGCGCGTTTGTCGGCGGGCGGGGCGGGCTTCAGGCCTTTCTCGCGCAGTCGCGCCAGGATGAAAGCATCGATCGGGTTGCCGGTTTTCGTCGGCGGCGCGATGCGGGCGGGTTTGGAGAAAAGCCACTTGGCGTGATCGGCGCTAACTGCGGTAGGCGCGGCTGTCATGGCGTCGACGGCGGCGGCCAATTCGGAGATAACGCTCTCAGGCAATGGCGGGCTTCCGAGCGGCATGCGAGGGGCCGCGTCGCCGCGGACGAACTGGAGCAACTTCGATGCGTTTGCATTGCCTGGAACAATTCCCGGGCCTCGCTTGCCGCCTTTGACAAGGTCAGCCAGTGACGTCACGGAAAACCCACTTTGCGCCGTTCGGCCTGTATGGCAGGAGGCGCAGTGCCGCGCCAGCAGAGGTTGCAACTTTTCGGTAAAAACGCTTTCGTTGGCCCAGCAGACCGCCGGCCCGATCAATAAGGCGAAGCGCAATAACATCATGTTGATTTTA
>VFZQ01000162.1 GCA_016871135.1 Acidobacteriota bacterium
AGCGAATCGAAATCACGACGCACGCCTGCAGGGTTGCCCATATCCCAGTTTACACCGGACGCTTGAAAGTCGTCTCTATATTATGCGGGACTCAATAAGACTGGCCCGTCCGGGCCCTTGCCCTACCGTGTGGCACTCGAGTATTTGGGCTCTCGGCCAAACACGACTATTTTCCGGGGGCAAGAGCACTCCTGGCCACCCCTCCCCAAAATAGCCAGATTCAGGGAACGTGCCTCGCCGAATCCGCCGTCGACAAACGAGCTAGTAAGACTCTGCAACTCGATGAGAAATTGGTTCAAAGAAGAGAGTTGCCGCTACGATTTTGTCAAGCCTTGGGCAGTTGGTGTTCACCCAGTACCGGACGAACAGCTAACTCCCGATGAAGTTCGAAGGGAACGGCGGCTGCTAGCAGACCTAGCTTGGGAGATGCTGGCACAGCACTACGGTATCCCAACCCGACTGATCGACTGGTCCGACAGTTACCATACTGCGTTGTTCTTTGCTTATGGCGGTTGGTCGGGCGATGACATCAAGAAAGGCAACATCCCGTGCGTTTGGTGTCTCGACCGCAAGAAACTTGAGGATGGCGGCGCGAAGCTCGGAAACGCAGCTTTAGGAAAGAAAAAATCTCAGGCTAGGAGCTACCGCGACTATCTCAAGTCGATGCCAGGTGCTGTGCGGATACTGCACCACAATCAGCTTGCTAACCCACGGCAGCGCGCGCAACGAGGTTGGTTTTCGTACGTCGAAAATCTGGGCGCCATTGATGAACATCTTCGAACTCACGACGGAATATTTCCCGTGGCGACGCTGATAAAGATCCCCTTAGATCCCGAAGACCAATTCGATGCGCTCGACGACTTAGCGGACGCCGGAACAACAGTGGCGACTATTTTCAACGATCTGAATGGCGTTTCTAAAGACGCGATCAATCGCTTCCTTCGGCGCATCTACGCGCTGCCTTGAGGCAGCTATCCCGAAGAACGTGCAGCGTTCTCGACTTTTGCAACTTGGCGCAAGACACGGGATAACATTAGGAGGTCGAAGAAATCGGGCAAGCCGGTGGTGCTGACCGTGAACGGGGAAGCGGAGGTCGCTGTGCAAAGCGCGGCGGCTTATCAGAAGCTGCTGGATGATCAGGACCTTTTCAATAGCATTCGCAGTGTCAGCCGAGGGCTTGAGCAAGCTAAGCGCGGTGAAGGCCTGCAGATGCGCCAGTTCGTGCAATCGCTTGCCGAGGAGCACGGACTCTGACGGCGTTCAGAATGCGCGTAGAATAACGGTAGAGGCCCGAATGGAGATTACCTTGCCACCGGATTTGAGCAGTAGCGTCGAGCGGGAACTCGCGTCTGGGAACTATCGGGATCGGGACGATTTGATCGAGCAGGCGCTGCGACAGTTCGTCGAGGCGCAGGAGCGCGGTGCGCGGCGGCTGGCGGCGTTGCGGAGAATTGGCGACGCCGTCGACAATGCCGGGCTTTATGATCGCACCTACATCCCGCAGGAATGACCCGCAAGGGACCGGTTGTAATCGACGCCTGCGTGCTTGCGAATTATGGGCTTTGCGATACGCTTCTTCGATTCGCTGAACTGCCGATGCTCTATGAACCGCGGTGGTCTTCAAAGATCATCAGCGAAACGGTTCGTACACTCCGACACAAACTTGATTGGCCTATCGATCTCGTCGAGTACTTTGAATCGGAACTGAGCACTCATTTTCCAGAAGCGTGGGTCGCTGGTTACGAACCGCTGGAATCGCTGATGAGGAACGACGAAAAGGACCGGCACGTCACAGCCGCCGCGGTGCATTGCGGCGCGGAGTTGATCGTCACCTTCAATCTTCGGCACTTCCGGCAAGCCGATCTGGCACCGTGGGCGGTCCGGGCGGTGCACCCCGATGAGTTTCTGGTGGATACTCTTCGTTCTTCTCCGGCGATCGTACTTTCAAAGCTTGTGCGGCAGGCTCGCGAACGGAAGCGCACGCTTCGTGGTCTGTTGCGCTCCCTTGAACCAGCCGCACCGATGTTTGTGGAAGTGATCCGAACCGAGGCGGCGCATCTTCTTGATGAGTAGCGGCTCGGCATTTGGCCGCTATGTTCTAATGTGGTGAACCTACGTCTGTTCGATGAGACTCCGCAAGAAACAGAAGCTCGGCCCGGTGATCGACGAGAGACGGCTGCGGCGGATTGTCGGAGGCCACACTGAATGTTGACCGCGCGCTCCACTATCGAGAGGGCCCTAAAGAAGGTTCCACTGAGATTGGCGACGGGTGTGAATGTTCGCCCTCGCGGCATGCTGATAAAGGGGATCATCGAAGAGTTCGCGCCGCGCTTTGTGCCGGGCGGTGCGTTGGTCTACGCCGGCGACACGGGCAGGAAGTGGGCGTACTTCGATAGTGACCTGCTGGCTGGGCTCGGTGTCCGGGTTGATGGACATGGCAAGATGCCCGATGTGGTTCTGTATTGCCCGAAGCGGAAGTGGCTGTTGCTGGCGGAATCGGTCACCAGTCATGGGCCGGTCGATGGGAAGCGCCACGAGGAACTTGCGCGGCTGTTTGCGGGATCGAAGGTGGGGCTGGTTTATGTCACCGCGTTTCCTTCAAGGGCGATTATGGCGCGGTATCTCGGAGCGATCGCTTGGGAGACGGAGGTCTGGTGCGCGGATGCGCCGTCGCATTTGATCCACTTCAATGGTGAGAGGTTTTTGGGGCCGTATGGTTAGAATCGCCGTCGCCGTGATAGCTTAGTTGCATGAGCTCCCACTTGGAGCCGCTGATCGATCGGGTCGTCGGGTGTTTGGACGAAACGTCGGCGCGGCGGTTGGCGGAGTTGGTGGTTCCGGAGGCCTTGCAGGCGCGCGTTGACGAGCTTGCGGAGAAGGCGGCGGTGAAGACGATCACCGAATCGGAAACCGAAGAATTCGAAACGATCGTGCGGTTCGTGACGCTCGTCGATTTGTTGCGCATGAAGGCGGGCGGGCGTGCGACCTACCGAGCGGGAAATTAGGTTCGTCCGCGAGAGGGCCGAGGACTATTGCGAGTATTGCCTCCTGCACCAACGCCACTCGCTGCTGCGGTTTCATGTCGACCACATCGTGCCGCGGTCGGTCGGGGGGATTCCGGAGTTCTCGAATCTGGCGCTGGCTTGTCCGGCGTGCAATGGGGCCAAACACGGCAAATGGTTGATCTATGACCGGGGCAGCCGCACCGAGGTCAAACTGTATCACCCGCGCACCGATGTCTGGGACGACCACTTCGAAACACGCGACTTCGGGATTATTCTGCCGCGCACGCTGACTGGGTCTGTCACGGTTCACATGCTGAAGATCAACGACTATGCGCGGATGCAGTTACGAAAGCTGGCGGCGCGGATCGAGAGGCGTTAGCGGACGGCGCCTCCGAACTGCGAGCCGCTCAGGCAGCTACCGGGAACTCCGCCGGCGGCGGGCCGCCACAGTTGATCGCCGAAGCTCGACAATCCGTTGCTCTGGCTGCTGGCATAGAGGACATTCACAGCGCCGCAGGCGACGTTATTGGCGCGGTCGCCGGGCACGCCGATCAAGAGATCCCTGCGGCTGTCCGATCCGAGGGACGGGGCCGAGAGGCTTGCGCCGAAGTTGTCGTTGGCTTCGGCGATTCCTTCAATATTGATCGAATCCTGGTGGTACATCTGAGGCGCGCGGCCTTGCGTGGACAATCCGGAAGGCGAACCATAGACGATGTCGACTTGCCCGGCGTTCTGGATCACGGTGAGAGTACCGGTTCTGTCGCTGACGATGTCCTCGAAGGGGACGCCGATGGCGAGATCGGTGCGAAGATCGCCGTTAAAGTCTCCGGCCGCGAGCGAGAATCCGAATTGGTCGTGGGCTTCCGAGGGACTGCCTTCGAAAACACTGGGCGAGCTCCCGTAGATGGAATTCTGGGTCCAGATCTGGGCGCCATCGCCTTGCAGACCGCCGGCGCCTGCGTAGAGGACGTTGACCGCACCGGCGTTGACGATATCGCCGACGTTCTCACTGGGGACGCCGATGGCGAGATCGGCGCGGAAGTCGCCGTTGAAGTCGCCGGCGGCGAGCGAGTAGCCGAAGAAGTCGCTGGGTTCGGGTGAGCTGGGAACTCCAGGGGTTGCCTGGCTGAACGAGATGCGCCCGCAATTGTTCAGAGTCGAGGTGCAACCATAGATCACTTCGACGCGACCGGCGCCGGCGATACTCTCGGTGTGGGCGGTGCTCGTGTTGTAGACGACAACATCTTCGTAGGGGATACCGATGGCGAGGTCGGTTTTACCGTCGCCGGTGAAGTCGGCGGCGGCGAGTGAAAAACCGAAATGGTCGTACTCGTCGTTCTCGTTGCCTTCCTGGAGCAGGATCGCCTTGCGGCTGGTGCCGGAGAGGGGCGTGGAACGGGCACCGTAGATGGCGAGCACCATTCCGGTTTTGTCGGTTGTGCAGTCGTCGCCTGGAAGATTGAGACAGCTCCTCCGGTAGAGGGTGGCGTCGGGGCCGCCGATGGCGAGGTCGACGTTGCCGTCGCCGTCGAAATCGCCGACGGCGAGGGAGGAGCCGAGGCGGGCGTAGTCGAGGAAGAGCGAGTAGTCGGTGGAACCAACTTTGAGATTGATCCACGGAGCGACAAACTCGGTGCTGCCGAGGATGGAATTCAACGTCTCGGTCGAACGGTAGGGCAGCAGGGTAAGCGACGACGGCGCGGGAGCGGACTGCGCGGTTGTTGTGAGGCCCTGGACGGAGCCGTAGATAATGACCACGGCACCGTAGTCGAGTTCGCCGTCGTTGGGAATACCGATGGCAAGATCGGCGAAGCCATCGTTGTTGACATCGCCGGCGGCGACGGAAGCGCCGAAGCGGTCGTTGGCGGTGCTGACGCCGGGAATGCCTTCGCTTTGGCGCGTCCAGCGTTGCGCTGCCGGGGTGGGGCTGGATGTGGTCAAGCCGGACGAATTTCCGTAGATGACATAGACAGCGCCGGCGTTGGCGGCGCCTTCGACGCTTTCGCCTGGGGCGCCGATTGCAACGTCGGTAAAACCGTCGGCGTTGAAGTCGGCGCGGACGGATTGCGCGGCGCAGGGGACTAGGGTGGCGATCGCCACGATCAGTATATTTTTTGCAGTCATATCTTGCCTCGAAACAGAACGCGGTGTTGCTCGAAATTCGCCATCAGGATTTCGAGGCAGGATGCCTGCAAAACAAAACGGCCACGCTTGCGCATGGCCGTTTTTGATTGGGTTTGAGACTGGTTTAGTAGTCCATGTGGCCGGGGCCACCCTGGTGATCGCCGCCAGCCGGAGCAGCCGGCTTCTTTTCGGGGATCTCGCAGATCATGGCTTCGGTGGTCAGCATGAGAGCCGAGATCGAAGACGCGTTCTGGATGGCCGAGCGGGTCACTTTGGCCGGGTCGATGACGCCGGCGGCAACCATGTCTTCGTAGTCGCCGGTGGCGGCGTTGAAGCCATAGTTGGCGTTCTTGTTGGAGCGCACCTTCTCCACAACGATGGAGCCTTCATAGCCCGCGTTGCCGGAGATCTGGCGGATGGGCTCTTCGGCCGAACGGCGGATGATGTCGACGCCGATCTGCTCGTCGCCGTCCACCTTCAGGCCCTTGAGGGCGCTCGACGCACGGAGCAGCGCGATGCCGCCGCCGGGGACGATGCCTTCTTCGACGGCCGCGCGGGTGGCGTGCAGCGCGTCTTCGACACGAGCCTTCTTTTCCTTCATTTCGGTCTCGGTGGCCGCGCCAACCTTGATGACCGCAACGCCGCCGGCGAGTTTCGCCAAGCGCTCTTGCAGCTTCTCACGGTCGTAGTCCGAGGTGGTCTCTTCGATCTGGGCGCGCAACTGCTTGATGCGGCCAGCGATGGTGGCGTCGTCGCCGGCGCCGTCGATGATCGTGGTGTTGTCCTTGTCCACGGTGACGCGCTTGGCGCGGCCGAGGTCCTTCAACTGCACGCCTTCGAGCTTGATGCCGGTCTCTTCCATGATCGAGGTGCCGCCGGTGAGGATGGCGATGTCTTCGAGCATGGCCTTGCGGCGGTCACCGAAGCCGGGGGCCTTAACGGCGCAGGCGTTCAGGGTGCCGCGGAGCTTGTTGACGACGAGGGTCGCGAGCGCTTCGCCTTCCACTTCCTCGGCGATGATGAGGAGGGGCTTGCCGCTGCGGGCGATCTGTTCGAGCAAGGGCAGAAGATCCTTCATGTTGGAGATCTTCTTTTCGTGGATGAGGATGTAGGGGTCCTCGATCACGGCTTCCATGCGGTCGGGATCGGAGATGAAGTAGGGCGAGAGATAGCCACGGTCGAACTGCATACCTTCAACGGTGTTCAGTTCGGTGTTCATCGTCTTCGATTCTTCAACGGTGATGACGCCGTCCTTGCCGACCTTCTTCATCGCTTCGGCGATGATGTTGCCGATGGTGGTGTCGCCGTTGGCGGAGATGGTACCGACCTGGGCGATCTTGTCATCGCTTTCGACCTTGGTGGACATCTTGAGAACTTCTTCGCTCAGGATGCCGACGGCCTTTTCGATGCCGCGCTTCAGAGCCATCGGGTTCGCACCGGCGGCAACAGCCTTCACGCCTTCGCGGAAGATGGCCTGGGCGAGGATCGTGGCGGTCGTCGTGCCGTCACCGGCGACGTCGGAGGTCTTCGAAGCGACTTCGCGCACCATCTGGGCGCCCATGTTCTCGAGGGGGTTGCTGAGCTCGACTTCCTTGGCGACGGTAACGCCGTCCTTGGTGATGGTCGGGCCGCCGAACTTCTTTTCGAGGACGACGTTGCGTCCCTTCGGACCGAGCGTGACTTTCACCGCATCGGCCAACTGGTTCACGCCGCGGAGAATCGCCTGGCGGGAATTTTCACTGTAAACAATCTGCTTAGCTGGCATGTGTCTTTAGACCTCCTGGTTACTTCTTGGTGATGACGGCGAGGACTTCGTCTTCGCGCATGATCAGGTATTCTTGGCCGTCGAGCTTGATGTCCGAGCCCGAGTATTTGCCGAACAGGATGCGGTCGCCCGCTGCGAGTTCCATCGCGGCGAACTCGCCCTTGTCGTTGCGCTTGCCTTTGCCAACAGCGACAACTTCGCCTTCCTGCGGCTTTTCTTTGGCAGTGTCGGGGATGATGATCCCGCCCTGCACTTGCTCCTGCTCTTCGACGCGCTTGACTACGATGCGGTCGTACAGAGGACGAATATTCATGGAATGACCTCCAGGTACTTTCTGGTTTCGATTTGAACTTGGGGATCGCTAGGACCCTAGTTGCCGGAAGCGACCGGCGAGCGCGACAACCGCGCCTTCGAATATTATTAGCACACTCGGTGGAGGAGTGACAAACACTTTTTGCAAGTTGTTGAAACGGCGTCAAATAATACTACATTAAAATTGCTCTAACTATGCAGTTGAGCGTACTATCTGCGCGTCAGACACTCAGATCTAGTTGAGCGCACTTTGTCATGGCGTGATTTCGCGGAATCGGACTATCATTGTTTTCATGCGTATACAGGTGCTTGTCCTTGCCGCGGCGATGGTGTTCGGCGCGAAACCGCCGCTGACGACCGAGACGGTGTTCGATTGGCGGGTTCCGTCGAACCCGAAGATTTCGCCGGATGGCGGGAGAATCGTTTATGTTCTGGAGACGCCGGACCGGTTCGAGGATGTGTATCATACGAACCTGTGGATTGTTGCGGCGAACGGGAAGGATCATCGTCCGCTGACGTCGGGGAAGCAGAAGGACACGCTGCCGGTGTGGTCGCCCGATGGCGGGCGGTTGGCATATGTTTCGACGCGCACGGGCAAGGCGCAGATTTTCGTCCGGTGGATGGACACGGGCGCGGAGACGAAGCTGACCGATCTGGAGGCGGCGCCGACGGCGATGAGCTGGTCGCCGGACGGGGAGCAGATCGCGTTTTTGACGCGCGTGGCGGATGAGCCGGCTTGGAAGGTGAAGATGCCGAAGGCGCCGGCGGGGGCAAAGTGGGCCGAGCCGGCGGTGGTCGTGACGCGGTTGAAGTGGCGGGCCGACGGGGTGCCGGGGATCGGGCAGCGGCCGCTCGGATTTTCGCATCTGTTCGTGATTCCGGCGACCGGTGGGACTCCGAGGCAGATCACAACGGGCGACTACGATCATGGCGGAACGCCGGCGTGGATGCCGGATGGCAAGAGCGTCGTGCTGCATGCGGCGCGGCGGGACGATGCCGATCACACGTTGTACCCGGAAGACATTTGGCGGTTTCCGCTGGATGGCGGCGCGCCGGTGCAACTCACGAAGATCAATGGCACAGAGTTGAATCCGGCGGTTTCACCGGACGGGCGGTACATTGCGTTCAGCGGGTTTGCGGACAAGGGGAACTCGTCGCACAACACGAACCTATATGTGATGAACGCCGATGGTTCGGGATTGCGGCAACTGGCGAAGGAGTTGGATCGGAATGTGATTGCGCCGGCGTGGGATTCGACGTCGCGGAGTTTGGTTGCGCTGGTGGAGACCGAGGGGCGATCGCACTTCTACAAGATCCCGCTGGATGGGCCGGCGGTAGCGGTGACGCGGGGGAATCTGCGGTATGGGACCGGGTACGCTTCGATCGATGGGTTCTCGCTGTCGAAGAACGATCACGTGGCGGTGGGGCTGTCGGCGCCGGATGCGCCGAAGGATATCGTCACGTTCGCGGTGGCGAATCCGGGCGGGCAGGTGAAGCTGACGGCGGTGAATAAAGGGCTGCTGGACGGGCGCGCGGTGGGGAAGGTCGAGCATGTGACGTGGAAGAGTTTCGACGGCAAGAACATCGAGGGGTGGTTGATCTATCCGCCGGACTTCGATGCTTCGAGGAAGTATCCGCTGGCGCTCGATATTCATGGCGGGCCGCATGCGATGTATGGCGTGGAGTTTACGCATCAGATGCATGTGATGGCGGGGCGCGGGTTTGTGGTGTTGTATACGAATCCGCGGGGGTCGACTGGCTATGGCGAGGAGTTTGGGAACTGCATTCACGGCAGCTATCCGGGCGATGATTACAAGGACCTGATGCTGGGTGTGGATGCGGTGGTGGCGCGCGGGTTTATCGATGCGAAGAAGTTGGTGGTGACGGGTGGGAGCGGCGGCGGGTTGTTGACGGCGTGGATTGTGACGCAAACGGGGCGGTTCGCGGCGGCGGTGTCGCAGTATCCGGTGACGAATTGGATCACGCAGACGG
>VFZQ01000163.1 GCA_016871135.1 Acidobacteriota bacterium
GCTAAGTCTTGTGTTTTCAGCAAGCCGAGTCTGCAAGTGATTGATAAAAGTTGCTTGGGGTGCAAGAGGTCGCGAGTTCAAATCTCGCCGGCCCGACCAAAATTCAACGCCGGACCCTATTTTTCGAATCCCCGGATGTACGGAATCACCGGTGGGCGCGGTCCAGTCTCAAACATCGCTCCGCGTGTTGTCCGGTAGCTGATGTTCATGAACGGCGTTTCCACGCGCCGCCCCACGGCCAGATATCGACCGTTCTCCCAGTTCGATTCCATGTTGTACGACACGATGCCCGTGGAGAGAAGGAGCCGCGCCGCGTTGTACGGCTCTCTTCTGGTCAGCATCATTTCGATCAACCAGTGTTCGAAGGCGTTCGCGGCATGATATTGGGAATACGGACCGGGCCAGCCGAGCATGGAAACGATCGTCGCGTTCTTCTGCCCGTCGATATCTCCTGCGTACGTCCACCCGACGTCCCGGATCGAATAGATTGCCGCTTTGGTCCCGTCGCGATAGTCCACGATCGTAACCCATGGCTCGCGAGTGGTCGCCTGAAAGTGTCCGGGCTTCAAGTCAAATTTCGTGCGAATCGCGTCAAGCAGTTTGCCGGCCCATGGGTTGCGGTCGGTCCACTTCCACGTTTCGGGCCCTCGAATACACTGCACTGCGCTGACACCTGTTTCGCCGCCCTTTCGGAGTTCCACAAAGGCCTGCAGTACGTCGACACAATGGAATAGGCCTCCCTCGTCGCCGGCGCCGCCCGCGACCACCGACGCCCGGATCGGCGTATCGATGCTCAACTCGATCTCAGGCTTGCGGAAGTAGAACGGGATCGATGAGCCGCCCGACAAAGGGAAGTCGAGCTCGCGCGACTTGTCGAACATCCACTTGGCTTCATCCCAACTCGTGGAGAGGTGCTTGTCGTTAAAGACCGGAACCGAGCGCTTACTCCGCTCGAAGACCCGGATAATCTGCTGATAGAGCCACCATCGTGGATAGTATTTCTGCCCTTTCAGATTGTCGTGATAAACGCCGTGTTCTCCGATCAGGACAACACCGTCCACCGCCAGATCCGTTCCTCCGAGCGTAAGAGCGTCGCCGACCGTGTTGAAGATCGGAATGCCCTTCGATTTGCAGACCTTCTGTCCCAGTGCACTTTCCTGAAGCTGATGGATGTACGCCGACACAACCTCGACTCGCGATGGCGTATGCGCGCCCTTCCACCAATAGCCGTCCAAAAGCTTGGTGATGATCCAGTCGGCGTGGGACCCCGGCGCTGCCCAATAGGTTACGATGCACGCGATGCGGGGCCATCGTTCTTGCGCGAACGAGGCAACCCCGCCTGCAATCCCAAACGCTTCACGGCGGGTAAGGAGCGCCTTCGATGTCATCTTAAGACTCTACGTCGTGCCTCAAGAGGACGCAAACCGGCGGCTCCGGCGTCCGCGCATTTTACATCGATCTACGAAGATCTTCGTTGACAAGTACGAAGATCTTCGTATATAACTATTCCATGAGCAAATCGCGGCCGACACCGGCCGAATGGGAAATTCTCAACGCCCTCTGGAAACTCGGACCCTCCACGGTTCGCGCAATTCACGAGGAGATCGGCGCGAGCGGTTACACCACCACGCTGAAGCTAATGCAGGTGATGTTCGACAAGGGCCTGGTCAAGCGAGATGAATCCGCGCGCGCCCATCTCTACACGCCCAAACTGAAGCGGGAATCGATGCAGACAGACGCGGCCGCCGATCTGCTCGACCGCGTTTTCGGAGGCTCGGCCACGGCGCTCATGCAACGCGCGTTGTCCCGCCGCCGTCCCAACAAAGCGGAACTCGATGAACTCCGCGCGATGATTGACAACTTCGAAAGAGGGAAACAATGAACTACGCCATCGATCAAATCGGCTTTGCCGTGGCCTATTCGTTCGTCGATATGGCCGCGATCGGCGCGCTCGTCTGGGTTGCTCTGCGGGTGTCGCGGGGGCTCGCGCCGGCGCTGCGCTACTGGATTGCACTCGCCGGCCTCGCCGCCACAATCATCCCATTTGCCGCCCAGTTCGCGGGCGGACAAACATTGACGGGCGTGGCGGTCAAACTCGAATGGCCCGCTGCGCTCGCATCAGCGTGGATCATTGGAGTCGTCTTCTTCTCCTTGCGCTTCCTCGGCGGATGGGTCGTCCTGCAACGAAGTATCAACGCGGCCCGGCCCGCGGATCTGCCAAGTTGGAGCGAACTCTGCCGGCGCATCGGCCTTCGCAAACCGGCGCTCCTTAGAGTCAGCGACACGGGCGACTCCCCCTTTGCCGCCCGCATCTGGCGGCCCGTTGTCGTCATCCCGGCTGCCACGCTTGCAGGCCTTCCCGCCGATCAGCTCGAAGCGATTCTGCTGCACGAACTCGCGCACATCCGCCGGGCCGACTACGCCGTCGAACTCGCTCAGCGCATTGTCGAGACGATGTTTTTCTACCATCCGGCCGTTTGGCTGCTTTCGTCCGCCGTGCGCGCCGAACGCGAACAGGCCTGCGACGACGCAGCCGTGCAAGCCGGCGCCGATCCCGCCGCATTTGCCCGTGCGCTGATGACGCTCGAAGATTTGCGTGCGCCACAGCTTGCGCTTGCGGCCTCGTCGGCCGGCGTGCCTGCGCGAATCCGGCGCCTTCTCGGCCAAGACCGCAATAACAACAGCCTCGTGCCTCTGCTCGCAGTCGTGGCAGTGCTCGCCATCCCTGCGGTCGCACAAGTCTCGGTCTACATGAAGTGGCTGTAGGGAGATGCCGCATACATTATCGAAGCGCCTGAGCGAGCAGCGTTTCTGCGCCTACGAACGGATGAAGAACGTGAGAAGTTCATCGAGCAGTTTTGGAAGAGGCGCGATCCAACTCCGAATACTGATGAGAATGAAATGAAGGAAGAGCACTATCGGCGCATTGCGTATGCAAACGAACGCTTCCCAAAAGACGGCACCGCCGGTTGGAAAACCGAGCAGGGCCGCACCTACATCAAGTTTGGCCCGCCCGACGAAATCGAATCGCATCCTCGCCAAGGTTACGAACAGTGGCGCTATAAAGAGATCCCCAACGTCGGCACCAAGGTGATCTTCGAATTCGGCGAACGCCGCCGCATGCAGGCGCCACCGCCGCCTCCTCCGCCCCCTCCTCCTCCGCCCAAGAACGAAGACAACGCGGCGCGTCTCCAGCGCGAACTCGAACGGCAACAGCGCCAACTCGAACTGCAGCGCGCCGAAAACGACGCCTTCCGCGTGAGACAAGAGCTTGAACAACGGCGCGCGCAAGTCGGCGAGATGGCCTCGCAGGTGATCCAGCTTCGCCAGCAAGTCCGTCAACTGGGTGAAGACTCCGCCGATGTGCAACGCCTCAATCAGGACATCCAGCGCCTTGAGCAGGAGATCGCACGCCAACGACCCCAGTAGTCTGTGGTAGCATTCCCCCGAATGCTCTCCCGTCGCACGTTTCTCGGCTCCCTGGCGGCTCTCGCGCAACCCCGCAAGCCCGGCAAGTATAACGTCCTCTTCATCGCGATCGATGACCTGAAGCCAAATCTCGGCTGTTACGGCGATTCACTCGCCATCACGCCGAACATCGACAAACTCGCCGCGCGCGGTCTAACGATGACGCGCTCCTACTGTCAGCAGGCCGTCTGCAGTCCGACGCGAACCTCGCTGCTACTGGGACGCCGTCCCGACACGACGAAGATCTACGACCTGCAGCATCACTTCCGAGGCGTGCTACCCGACGTCGTCACGCTGCCGCAACACTTTAAGAACAATGGCTACGTCACCGCGGGCCTGGGGAAGATCTGGCACGGGGGACTCGAAGACGGCCGGTCATACACTATCCCACATTGGGTACCGCAAAGCCCAGGCGAATGGGGCTCGGTTGAAAGCGCCACGTGGCAGTCTCGCCGCGAAGCCGCCGTCATCGCCGCCGGCTGGCAGACGCCAGCCAACGAACAGGCCGCGCAGAGGAAGCAACGCAAACAGGCGAATCGCCCTCACGTCTTCGAAAATCCCGACGTCGCCGATAATGAACTACCCGACGGCAAGACCGCCGATCAAGCGGTTCGCGCCATCGCCAAACTGAAGGACGAACGCTTCTTCCTCATGGTCGGCTTCTCGAAGCCGCACCTGCCTTTCATTTCGCCGAAACGCTATCTGGACATGCACGCGAAAGAGAAGTTCTCGCTCGCGAAGTTCCGTCTGCCGCCCGCCGGGTCACCCGATTTCGCCGGCCACGTCAACGGCGAATTGCGCACCTACAAAGGTGTGCCCGAGTCCGGCCCGATTCCCGAACCGCTCCAGCTCGACCTCATTCGCACCTACTACGCCGCCGCTTCCTACACCGACGCGCAGATCGGCAAAGTCCTCGATGCGCTCGACAAAAACGGCCTGCGGGACACTACCGTCGTTATCCTTTGGGGCGATCACGGATGGCATCTCGGCGATCACGGTCTCTGGCACAAACACACCAATTTCGAACAAGCCACACGCACGCCGCTGATACTAAGTGTTCCCGGCGCGAAGACCGCGGGCCGCAAATCCGCGGGCTTCACCGAATACGTCGACATCTTTCCGACTCTCACCGAGGTCTGCGGCCTGACGCCGTCAACGGGCATGGAAGGCATAAGCTTCGCGCCGCTGGTCGATAACCCCGACAAGTCTTGGAAGAAAGCCGCTTTCAGCCAATATCCGCGCGGGTCCAGTGAGCATGGCGAACTGATGGGCTACTCGATGCGCGCCGATCGGTACCGTCTGACGCTTTGGAAAAAACGCGCCGGCGGCGCCGAAGTCGCGGCCGAACTTTACGATTACGAAAAGGACCCCGACGAACGCCAAAACGTGGCCGGCGACAAGACGTACGCGACCGCTCTGAAAGAACTTCGCTCCCAATTTGACGCGGGCTGGCGCGGCGCGCTCCCGCGTTAAGCTAAGCGGTGTAAGTAGCGATCGATCGCTGCGATCTGCTCTTCCACACGGCTTCGGTCGCGTGCATCGGGCGCGAGCGCCAGGTACTGCTCGAAGTCCGATTTCGCTGCCTGATACTTTCGCAATTCCACGTTCACGGCACCGCGCAAAACATAGCTGTCGGCATCGCTGGGCGATGCTTCGAGCAATAGATCGAGAATCGACGCGGCCTTTTTGTAGGACTTCGAACGCAGATAGATGGACCGCAAGTTATTGAGCATGCGGATCACGATCTGCTGGTTGCTAACCGCATCGAGAATCCCCGGCGATGCCGAGAAATCCATCCCCGAGACCTGCCGCGCGAGATCGAAACACTGCTCTTCGTCCAGGAACTGTCCGTTGTTGAAGACGTCGATGAAAGTGTGAAAGTCGTCGTCGTCGTATCGCACGAGGAAATGACCGGGAAGACCGACTCCGCTCACCGGAAGTTCCAGCCTCTCGGCGATTGAAAGATATACGACCGCGAGCGAGATCGGAATTCCTAGCCGAGATGCAATCACCTCGTTGATACAGCTGTTGCGCGGATTGTAGTAATCGGTCTGATTGCCGGCGAATCCCTGCTCGCGGAAGAAGAACTCATGGAAGACTTGCAACCGCTCAATCGCGTCGTACTCCATCCGAATCCGGGCGTCGATCTCCGCCGCGTACGAATCGAGGATGTCGATGAACGGCCCCGGATCGAGATTGGGAAACTCGATAGAGGCCAACTCCAGCGCGGCCAAGTCGAGCGGCGCGTCGGAATTTTCACGATGTAACAAGTCGCGAAGCGTTTCCATGGAGGCGGACGGATCCCGTGCCGCTAGAATAGCAGATCGCTGCGTCTGCCCCAAACGCGATAGTACTATTACGATTCCTGGTCGGCCTGCCGCAAATAGGCGTCGTTGCCAGAGAGCCAGTCGCTACGCACGGGCGCGAACAGATCGAATACAAAGGAGTCCTCCAAAACGTCCACTGCATGAGGAACGTGTGAGGGGATCTGCAGCGCCTCGCCCGCGTTGACTTCGATCAGTCGTCCCTCGGAGTGGAACAGCAGTTTGCCAGAGAAAACGATCGAGACCTGTTCGTTCTCGTGATGGTGCAGCGGCACGTGTCCGCCTTTTCTCAATTCCAATTTCGCGATCGTGATGCGGTCGGTATGAACGACCTGCCGCGCAAACGAAGGGTTCATGATTTCGACCGCGATATCGTCCCAGCGATGGAGCCTCATAAGACCAGCGAGTGTATCATGAGAGAGTGACGCGTTGTTATCTGAGGACACTGGCTTCGTGACCCCCCCGGTAGAGTATACGCTGCCCCTGAATGAAGCCAAGGGGATCGGTTCTGTGATCCTGAAGCCCGACTCAGCGGCGCTGATTGCGGGCGTTGGCATCCATCCCTTCCCGATCTGGCCGGACGACCGCGGCTACTTTCTCGAAGTGGGGCGAACCGGCGAGGGGGCGATCGGCGAATTTCCGTTTCAGAGCACGCAGGTATCGGCCGCGCTCAGCTATCCCGGCACGATCAAGGCGTTCCACATTCATCGCTATCAGACCGATTGCTGGGTGGCGACCGCTGGCATGTTTCAGGTCGCGCTTGCGGATCTCCGCTCCGATTCGCCGACTTTCGGAAAGATCAACACTCTCTACATCGGCTCGTTGCGTCCGTGGAAAATCATGATTCCGCCAGGTGTCGCGCACGGTTACAAAGTGATCGGCGCCGAGCCCGGCATGTTGGTCTACGTCACCGATCGCACCTACAATCCCGACGACGAAGGCCGCATCGCCTACGATCATCCGGGCATCCATTACGACTGGGAGTTGCAGCACAAATGAAACTGCTCGTGACGGGCGGCGCCGGATTTATCGGCTCTGCATTCGTGCGCCAAGCCCTTACCGGCGGCGATGTGACCGCGCTTTGCAACGTCGACGCCTTAACCTACGCCGGCAACTTGGAAAATCTCGCTAGCGTATTGCCTGACCCGCGTTATCGCTTCGAGCGCGCCGACATCGCCGATGCCGCGGCAATCGAGAATATCTTCGTGTCGTTCGCGCCCGACGCAGTTGTCCACTTTGCCGCCGAGTCCCACGTTGACCGCAGCATCCTCTCGCCCGAGCCCGTGATCCGAACCAACCTCAACGGTACGTTCACACTGCTCGAAGCCGCGCGTCGCCACAAAACGGAGCGGTTTGTCCACGTGTCGACCGACGAAGTCTACGGCTCGATCGACGAACCACACGACGCCGACGAAGGCTATCCGCTAAAAGCCAGCAGCCCGTATTCGGCCTCGAAAGCTGGAAGCGATTTGCTCGCCCTGTCGTACGTCACCACCTACAAGATGAACGTGAGCGTGACACGGGCGTCGAACAACTACGGCCCGTATCAGTTCCCGGAAAAATTGATCCCGCTGATGATCGCTAACGCGCTCGAGGGTAAATCGCTGCCCGTGTATGGCGACGGTATGCAGATCCGCGATTGGCTGTACGTCGACGATCACTGCGCTGCCATCGATGCCGTGCTGCGCCACGGCCGTGCTGGTGAGGTCTACAACATCGGCGGCAGCCGCGCGCTTCCGAACATTGAAGTCGTGAAGCGCATTCTGGCTGCGACCGGCCGCGGCGAAGATCTCATCACCTACGTGAAAGACAGGCCAGGGCACGACCGCCGCTACGCAATCACCAGCGAAAAGGTTGAAGCCGAAACGGGCTGGAAGCCACGCGTAGAATTCGAAAACGGACTTGCCCGTACGGTGGCCTGGTACCGCGATAATCCGCAATGGATCGCTAGCGTGCGCAGCGGGGCGTACCGCGACTTTTACGAAAAGAACTACTCCAACAGGTAGCCTATTCGGGCTGGGGAATGCGCGGCAGCAGACCGTCGATTCGTGCGCTCGCTAGAGCGCAGCCGAATCGCATTAGGCCGTTGAGTACGAATCCAACGCGGACGACATACAAGTGTAAGCCTTGGCGCACGGGCGGATCGCCATCGTACTGCGCGAGCTGCAAGTGCCACAGCCCCGTTGCTGCTGGATCCTGTACCGTCGCGCCGATGACCACGTCCGCGCCAACGGGTGATGCGGGCGTGACAACGAGCGAGTCGAGCTGAAATACTTGTGTCCCCGTCTCGAAGTCCTGCGCGAAGAAGAGAATCTCGCCGGAGGGGACGTTGCGAAATCCGCCGGGATCACCCTTGAACGCTTCTACTATCAGATTCTGAATCATAAGTTGCCTTTCTAAACGATCAGCGAAGCCCGAGTCGAAATCGGGACACTACCGCTTACGCAAAGCCCGTAACCCGCGCAATCGCTCCCGCCGGTCCTCGATTGCATGCACCTGCCGCTCATCCAGGCCGAAGTAGTGCCCCACTTCGTGCCAAACCGTGTCCGTGACGATACGCCGCAATTCTTTCTCGGTTCGTGCCATTTCCTCGTGCGCGCGCTGAAAGATCCGAATGCGTTGCGGGCCTTGATCCTCTTCGAACAGCCCCAGTAGATCGCGCGACGGCCCCCAGTCTTCGACGGAGACCACCAGATTCTGCATCCGTGCGCGGAACTTCCCCGGAATCTGCGCGATCGCATCCTCCACTAGCGCATCGAATTGTTCCCGCGACAGCCGTACCGCCACTTTGTCAGAATAGAGAGTTACGCCCTCCGTTCTCAACCTCCCATGAGCGAAATCTCCGACCTACCAGCGATCGCCGCAAATCTCGGCATCGGGAAACTCGACCGTCACATCTTCATTTGCGCCGATCAAAGTAAGCCGAAGTGCTCCTCGAAGGAGGACTCAAACGAGGTTTGGGAGCATGTGAAGAAGCGTGTCGCTGCTGCCGGCAATTGCTCATTGCGCAGCAAGGCCAACTGCTTGCGCGTCTGTGAACACGGACCGATTGCGGTGGTCTATCCCGAAGGTGTCTGGTATCACTCGGTAACGAAAGAAGTCGCCGATCGCATCATTGACGAGCACTTGATAAACGGCCAGCCCGTAGAAGAATTTGTCTTCGCGCGAAGTCCGCGTGCATGAGTGGAAAGCGCGTCATCGTGGCCATCGATGGCCCCGCAGGAGCGGGAAAAAGCACCGTTGCGAAAGCAGTTGCCGAACGACTCGGCTACTTGCACGTCGACAGCGGCGCGATGTATCGCGCCGTCGCATTGATGGCGGTCGAGAACGACATCGACCCCTCCGACCACAACAAACTCGTGCCGCTCGCTTCGCATGCCGACATTGTTTTGCGCGCGG
>VFZQ01000164.1 GCA_016871135.1 Acidobacteriota bacterium
GTTCGAGCGGCGAGCAAGGAGGAAGACTACATCATCGTTGAAGACGCGCCGCCGGGCAGCATTCGAATAGCGTTCTTCGACCACGTCGCCGCATGGATCGGCAAGCGTTTCTAACGGTTCAGCACCTTCCACAGCGTGCCGCCGAAGACGTTTGCCTGGGACGCCGGCTTCACGCCACACGTGTTGAGCATTTGTTTGTAGAGCGCCAGCGCGCGGTCAAACTCGGCGATCTCGCCGCCGAAAACATCAGAGCCAAAGACGAGTTTTTCGAACGCGCTGATATCGGTCTTCGGGGTGTGCGGGCTAACGAGGTTGTCCCACCAGAAGACCGATTTGAAAAATGCGAGATCGGCCTGTTTCTTGTAGAGCGACGAACCGGAGACGTCAAAGACCAGGTTCGGGTTCCAACGCCCGATCTCTGCAGCCCACGTGTAGTCGGGGTTGCCGAGATGCGCGCCGATCAGGAAGAGTTTCGGAAAGCGCCGGGCAATGAGGTCGAGTGTCATCACGCGCATGCGGTCCGAGCTAACGTTCATGGGCTCGGCGAAGTTACGGCGGTTGACGATGCCAGTGTGAAACAGCGCGATCATGCCGTGTTTCTCGGCTCGCTCGTAGATGGGCCAGTAGCGCTTGTCGTCGAAGGACGCTTCGGGGCCCGTCAGCTCGCCGATGCCACGAAAGCCCGCGGCGGCGAATTCGTCGACAAGCTTGATCGCGTCCGGATGATCAAGCGACATCTGACCGATCCCGTAAAAGCGGCCGGGATTCTTGGCGATGTAGGCCTTTACGACTGGGATGTCTTTCTGCGCCGCGATGAGTAACGCGCGACCGTCGACGGCTTCCAACTTCTTGGCGAAAGCGTCGAGGAAAGCGGGGTCGCCGTTGAAGTGCACGTGTGCGTCGATCAGCTTCGGCTGCGCGAAGGCGGCGGTGGAAACAATCGCGAGCTTAACGAGCAGCATAGGCAAGCGCCATCGAAGCCCAACTCATACCGGCAGCCGATATCCATTGGTCTTCGCCGTACGGTAGGCCGCTCTCAAAATACGGCTGCACGGGCAACGAGCGGGTGCGGACATGCCACGTCCCGTCACCGGCCTGCGTCTTCAGCAGATAATTCGTGGCCTTCTTGGCAACCGGCGCCGACGGCTTCATCTTGCCTGCCAACTGCAGCGCGTAGAGCGCCTGGCCCGTCGCATAGGCGTCGGTCTCCATCGCGGGCAGTTGCGGCCAGCCGCCGTCGGGGCGCTGGGTATCGGACAATGCCGCGGCGGCGCGTTCGATCGTCTTCGGATTCGCGCCGGCCCAATGCATGCCGAGCAAATGGAAGGCGCGTTCCTGCGTGGTCGAGGGCTGCGCGGCTTCGAGCCACGCGGCCGCGCGCCGGAGACGGTCTTCAGCAACGCCAGGTTCGCCGTATAACTTCAGCGCATAGATGGCCATGGCCGTCGTAATGAAGTTGTCGTATGTCAGCGGCGGCCGATTCCCTGGTGTCTTCCAGTAGCCTTCGGCGGTCTGCATGAGTACGATGTAGCGCGCCAAAGCGTCGGTGTATTCGCTGCGCGGAGTTCCATTCATGCCAAGGTCGAACAACTCATAGCCGACGCTGTTGACGGCGTTGGTGGTGAAGTCCATCACACGGTCGGCGCTGACTTCGCGCATTTCGTTGGAGACCTTCACGAACGACTTCGGCGCGGGTATATGACGCTGACGCGCAAGTGCGATCGCAGCCGAAGGCAAGTTTTGGTTGTGGCACGAATTGCAACCTCCGCGCTTCACGAACGTGGGGCTCTGCTTTTCGAGTTGATCGAGAGCGGCGGTGATCGCACTTGCGGGCGTACGCGCGCCATCGCCGGGCAGCTTCGTCGTCTTCGCCGCGACCTTGAGCAATCGAGCGACTTCGGTATCACCGCGCTTGGCCGCGAGCGTCTGCGCGGTTTCGCCTTCGCCGGTGCAGTCGAGATCCGCGCCGCGCGCGATCAATTCCCTAACGATGGCAGCGGGCGTGGCTTCCGAATACGCGGCATACATTAGCGCAGAGTAGCCGCGCTCGTCCTGCCCGTTCACCTTCGCCCCCTTGCCAAGCAGGTACTTCACAATGTCTTCGGAACCGTACATCGCGGCATTCGACAACACCGAGAGTTTTCGCTTGTTGAGCGCATTGACGTTGGCGCCACGCTCGACAAGTAGTTGCACGGCTTCCAGGCTTCGGCTCGTCGCCGCCGAGTGCAGCGGCGTGTTGCCGGTCCCCGCGGTGGCGTGAACATCGGCATTGGCGGCCAGCAGAGCGCGCATCGTCTTCACGTCGCCGCGCGCTGCCGCAGCCGCAAGCACACTGTTACCATTCACGGACTTCTTGTTCGGATTGGCGCCCTTGGCGAGCAACAACTGCACAACGTCGAAATTGTTCTCAGCAAGCGTGGCAAGGTACAGTGCGGTGCGCCCGTCGCCGGTGGTGGCGTTGGCATCCACGCCACTGTCGAGCAGAATCTTCACGCGCGCCAAATCGCCGACCGTCCAGTGCAACGGCTGCGCCTTGCGACGATTCAGCGCCTTCACATCGGCGCCCTTGGCGATGAGCAACTTCATCGTTTCGATCGTGCCGAACGCCGTCGCGTGGTGCAGCGGCGAAGTACCGTCGGCATCAGTAGCCTTGATAAGGCCGGGTTTGGCAGCGAGCGCGGCCTTCACGGCCTTGTCGTCCTTTGCGCGAATCGCCTTGATAAACGCAGCAGTGGCGGGGTCGACCTTGATGGGCTTCGGTTCGTCGGTAAGCGCAACATCGCCATACTCGCCGCCTTGGTCGATCCAGGCCTTGAGCGTTGCGATTTCGTCGTCTTGCAGCTTGCCCGTTGGAGGCATCAACATGCCGCCGTCGCCGGTGACGAGCTTCTTGATCAGCTTGCTCTCGGCCGATTTGCCCTGGACGATGACCGGGCCATAGTCACCGCCTCGTAGCGCGTTCTGCCGCTTGTCGAGGCGCAGCCCAGACTGCTGCACGGAAGCGCCGTGGCAACTGAAACACTTGGTCGAGAGAATCGGGTAGACGTCTTTATTGAAATCGACTGCGAGCAACGGCAGTGCGGCGGCGGCGATCAAGGAAACGCGCATGATAGCGGAAGCTTATCGCAAAATGGACCACGCGCGCTAGCAACACTTGGCGCGCTGGTACTTGGCTTTGAAGTGCTCTTGCTGGAAGTGGCGGTACTCTTCCGCCGAATGGGTTCGGCCGTGTACCAACAAATGCCGTCGGTAAGCGTTCTCGTCGCCGAGTTCACGCAGGATGGAAAGGACGATGTTCCAGAACTTCATGTTAGATCTCCTCCGGGCTAAGGGTGGTCATCACGAACGGAGTCTCGGTGCTCTTGCGGTCTTGCGCGCCGTTCAAAATGCGAAGCCATTGGCGTGCGCTGTCGAGGATAATCGTCGTCACGAGAATCAGGAACAATCCGCAAACCGCGGCGTCGAGATAGTTGTTGAAAACCAGCGTCTTCGTCACTTCGATCTGTTGCACGTTGAGCGCGCCCGAGGCGATTTGTTTTTCCTGTACCGCCGCGCCGGCCAGGAAGCCGATTCGCGGATGCTCGCTGAAGATCTTCATCAGCGCGCTCGAAAACGTCACGGTCGTCAGCCAGGTCATCGGCAGAATCGTGATCCACATGAACTTCTTGCCGTGCATCTTCACGAGGATTGTCGTGCCAAGGCACAGTGCGATGATCGCCAGCAACTGATTCGCGATACCGAACAACGGCCACAGCGAGTTGATGCCGCCAAGCGGGTCGCGCACGCCCTGATAGAGGAAGTAGCCCCAACTGAGTACGATCGCGGCGCTGGAGGCGATCACGCCCGGCATCCAACTGGTCTGCCCGAGCGGCTTCCAGATGTGACCCAATAGGTCCTGCAACATGAAGCGGCCGACGCGCGTACCCGCGTCGATGACAGTGAGGATGAACAGCGCCTCGAACATGATTGCGAAGTGATACCAGAACGCGAGGATCTTCTCGCCACCTCCGCCCTTGGCGAAGATATGCGCCATGCCGAGCGCCAGCGATGGCGCGCCGCCGGTGCGATAGAACAGCGTCTCTTCGCCGACGCTCTTGGCGAGGTCCGACATCTGCGCCGCCGTTACGGGAAAGCCCCAGTCGCTAATCGTCTTCACGGCGGCGTCAGCGGTGGCTCCGACTACGCCGGCCGGCGAGTTGACCGCGAAGTAGACGCCCGGGTCGAGTACGCACGCGCTAACGATCGCCATGATCGCAACGAAGCTCTCGAGTAGCATCGAACCGTAGCCGACCGGCAGCGCGTGGCCTTCG
Source organism: Acidobacteriota bacterium (assembly GCA_016871135.1). Lineage (GTDB taxonomy): Bacteria > Acidobacteriota > Terriglobia > Bryobacterales > Bryobacteraceae. Next base: position 4,311 of record VFZQ01000164.1, read on the forward strand.
CGCGCCAGCATCTTCGGCGTCGTGCCGGACGAAATCAGAGAGTGAAATCCGCTGATGGCGCCGCATGCGATCGTGATGAAGCAGAACGGGAAGACGTCGCCCGCGAACACGGGACCCGTGCCGTCGATGAAGCGCGTGAGCGCGGGCATTTGCAGTTGTGGCTGGACGAATAGAATGCCGACGCCGAGCAGCAACACGACGCCGAGCTTCACGAATGTAGAAAGATAATCGCGCGGCGCAAGCAGCAGCCAGACCGGCAGCGCGCTGGCCGCGAAGCCGTAAATGATGACGCAGAGAGCAAGCGAGACGCCGCTTAGCGTGAAGTACGGCGCCCAGTCGGGCGAATGCGCCACCCACTCGCCGGCGAAAATCGAGCCGAGCACAAGCAGGAATCCAATGACCGAAATTTCGAGTACGCGGCCGGGGCGCAGGTAGCGCAGATAGAGGCCCATGAACACCGCGATCGGCATCGTTGCGGCAATCGTGAATGTGCCCCACGGCGAACCCTTCAACGCATTCACAACAACAAGCGCAACGACGGCGAGCAGAATGATCATGATGAGCAGCACCGTGACAAGCGCCGTCATGCCGCCAACACGGCCGATCTCTTCGCGCGCCATTTGGCCGAGCGATTTGCCATCGCGGCGCACCGAACAGAACAGGATGATGAAGTCCTGCACGCAGCCGCCGAGCACAGCGCCGATGATGATCCATAGCGTGCCCGGCAGATATCCGAACTGCGCCGCGAGCGTCGGACCAACCAGCGGCCCCGGCCCGGCGATCGCCGCGAAGTGATGCCCGAAGACGATCCATTTGTTGGTCGGCTCAAAGTCGTGGCCGTTGCGAAGGCGCTCGGCGGGCGTGGCCCGTTTGTCGTCGAGCGACATGACCTTCGCGGCGATCCACGAAGCGTAGACACGATAAGCGAAGAGGTACATGCAGGCCGAGGCAATGACGAGCCACATGCTGTTAACCGGCTCGCCGCGATTGATCGCGATACCGGCCAGTGCGGCCGCGCCAGTGATGCCGAATGCTGCGGAGATGATGTGTCGCATGAAAAAGTCATTGTATCCGCGTTATGATTGCCGGTGCGATATGAGTACTCTCGACAAAGCCGTCGCGACCCAGTTGGCGAACATTCAAAAGAAGACCGGGAAGAGCCTCGATGACTTGACCGCGCTCGTGCGGGGCTCGGGAATGGAGAAGCACGGCGAGATCGTTGCAATGCTGAAAACGACGCTCGGCCTCGGCCATGGCGATGCGAATACGATCGCGCATCATGCGAAGGCCGCGCCCGCTCCAGCCGGAGACGACACGATCTACACCGGCGCAAAAGCCACGCTGAAGCCGGTGCACGACAAACTGATGGCGGCGATCTCGAAATTCGGCGAGTTTGAGATAGCGCCGAAGAAGGGCTACGTCAGCTTGCGGCGCAAGAAGCAGTTCGCCATGATCGGCCCGGCGACGAACACGCAGGTCGAGGTCGGCTTGAACATGAAAGGCGTCGACGCCGGCGAGCGGTTGAAGGCGCTGCCGCCGGGAGGGATGTGCCAATACAAGGTGCGCCTGAGTGCAGTTGCCGAAGTCGACGTCGAGTTGATTGGTTGGATCAAGACGGCGTTCGACTCGGCGGGTTAGCGATAAAACGGCTGCCAGGTCAACCAGCGCGGACCGTACTTGGTTTCCGGCTTGCCGGTCTCCAGTGCGCCGAGGTCGGGCGCGCGTCCGGCAAAGTCCTCGTTCACGTTCGGAATGACGACGCCGGCATCAACCGCTTTGCTGTTGGGCTTTAGCTTAAAGTTCAAGTCCATCGCATGATAGATCTGATGCCGCTTGGCATGATCGGGAGGCTTCAGGCTCTCGAAAATGTCGAAGTCGACTTCGATGCTGTGCGCCTCCTGTCCCGTGCCGGCCTTGTAGTCGGCCAGCGTCGCGAACGACTTCCAGTCCTCGCGCCGCGGTTCGTAAACGCGCTGGCCCTTCGGCGGCATGAACAAGGCGTACTGATCCTTCACGCCGGGATTGGGGCGGAAGCCGTTGTAATCGGTGGTGTTCTCGGCCGTCGAGTTGGCGAGGCGCAGAACGCCCCTGTCCGGTGTGCCTCGGCCCATGTACAGGTTGTTGCGAAAGTGCATGTTGGCCGAGGGATCGCCGATGACATTTTCGCCGATGATCGTGTTGTGATAAACGAACAGACCCGCTGGCTTGCCGGAAAACTTGAACGCCACGCCACTCGGCACGTGGTAGAGAATGTTGCGGATGAAGTAGGCCGGGCCGCCGAAGATCGGCTGGGAACTATAACCGCCGTGCGCGGCATTGACGCCGCGGTTGTTATAGACGCGAATATTGTGCACGCCGCCATCGGTTTCGACGAAATCGTCGCCGAACAGGTGCATGTCGTTGTTGTGAATGTCGATCGACGACGCGCGCATGTCCGGATCCTTCTCCGGCGTGCCGTATGTCGAGATCGAAATTGCGTCGTGATAGTAGGCGATCGCGTTGCGTGCGATCACATGACCCTGCCCGTAGACCTTCACGGCGTAGTAGCTTTTCATTTGATGACCCAGCGGGCCGTAGTCGCCAGGCGCTCTGTAGCCGGGCGACCCGGGGCTGCGCGATGCTCCGCCCCAGCCGATCATGCGGAAGCGGTCATCACGTCCGATGAACAGATTGTCGGCGATGTAGAAATCGCTCGATCCCGCGTATTCGGTCCACACGCCGAAGCCGATGTTTTCGAAACGGCAGTTGCGTACCGTGAGGCCCGCGGCGCCGAGCACTTCCTTCGAGCCCGCGAAGATCGCGGTATCGGCATTGCGGAACGTGATGCCGTCGATGATGTGATGACGCGAAGCCATCACATCGAGAATGCGCGAGCCGCCGTCGCCGTCGAAAACCGGATCGCCATCGCCCGCGGCCTTGATCGTAATCGGCTTCTCCGACGTGCCTTTCAGCGCGAGTGACATCACGCCATCAAACGGCGCCATCAGCGGGTCGACGTAACTCAACCGCTCGGAGCGATACATGCCAACGTGCACGAGAATGGTGTCGCCGGGCTGCGCGCGGCGTTCCCAAACCACGGACCAATCGCCCAGACCGGCGCCGTAGTAGGCATGCAGAAGGCCCGTGAAACTGGGCTCTTCGCGCTTGCCGTCGTAGTCCGGCGGATAGACGTGCAGCACGCGGCCGCCCTTGAAGGGTTGCGGTTCGGAACGCGTCTTGACCTTGACGGTCTGCGTCGCGCCGGCGCCGACGCCGTCGGGGTCCTTCATCTCGAAACGGCACTCGTATTCGGTGCCTTCCTTGAGATTGAAGATCGAACCCGCAAAGCCGTCTGGCACGGTGTAGTCAAGGTTCTCGCGGCGTCGATAGACATTCTCGCCACCGATGCGAACCAGCGGCATGCCATTCCGCCACTGTTGTTGCCCGGTCTCGCGGTACTGCACCGTAACCGTGGCGTTGCGGTTCGCATCGCCCTTGATCGGCCATTCAAACCCGAGGTTGTTCAACGTCGGATGTTCCACGTGGAACATGCCGGGTTCAGTGGCATTTTGAGCGTGTAGTACGAGAGCGGCGGTGAAAAGTATGTAGCGCATTGAGCGGCCATTATATCGACTTTTGGTCCGGCACCAACTGGCGGATCGGCCCAAGCAGCAATCCGTAAAGCACACACGCCACCAGCAGGATCGCCGACGCGCCGTAAAATGCCGCCAGGAACGATCCGGTGTAGCTGACGCTCCAGCCCGTGGCGATGGGTGCGATAACACCGCCCATGTTGCCGACGGCGTTCTGCCAACCCGTCCACGTGCCGGCGGCGCGGGGACCGGCCAACGTCTGCGAGATCGCCCAACAGTTCGCGGTGAACATACCAATTCCGATGAAAGCCACGATCAAACAAATCATCGCGAGATTGTTTTCGAGCATCGTCGACCCGCTGAGCGCCGCGGCGGCGATGATCAACCCGGCCACGGCCAGCCTTCGGCGCACTTCGCCCGGCGCTCCCGTTTCACGGCCGCGTTTGTCCGCATACGTGGCCGTCGCCACCGAGGCGATCGCGGTCGCCGCGAACGGGAGCGCGCCGTAGATCGCCATCGCGCGCAAACTGAAGTGGCGTTCCCTCACAAGGTAAGTTGGAAGCCAAGTGAGGAGAAAGTAGTAGGCGTAGTTGAAGCAGAAAAGTCCCGCGAAGGTAATGTACGAATCGCGATAGATGAAGATGTTCGCGGACTTGACCTTCGCGGCGGTTTGTTTTGCCTTTGGAGGGATCGATGCGTTCCACGGGATCAGCCAGATCAGGGATGCCACTCCCATTACAAAGAAAAACGGCCGCCAGCCCCACTGGGCGATCACCATCGCGCCGAGAAACGTACCGAGCGCCGGCCCCGCTTTCGTACCCGCATCGATCATCGAGTTCGCGAAACCCCGGCGGTCTTCGGTCAAGCCCGCAGCCAGCAACCGCGAATAGGCCGGATACGCCAGCGATTCGCCCGCTCCGAGCAACAGACGGGTGGCGAGCAGAGTGTAGAAACCGGTGGCCAGCCCGCCGGCGGCGACCGCGATCGACCAGATGGCGAACGCCGCGGCGTAGAGCCGGTAGGTGTCGTAGCGGTCGATCAGCCACCCGGCAACGGGTTGCAAGAGCGAGTAGGTCCAGAAAAAACCGGACAGTAGAATTCCCATCTGACTCGGCGTCAGTTGCAACTCCGGCGCCAACGCGGGCGCCGCGACGCTGAGGTTTCCGCGATCGATGTAGTTGATCCATACGGAAATGCAAAGAAGAACGAAGGCGCGGGTGGACATGTGTAGTAGTGCGGCGATTTGGACGCAACCAAACCATGATAACGATCAACTCCATCTACCCACGCGTGGTCATCTCG
>VFZQ01000165.1 GCA_016871135.1 Acidobacteriota bacterium
CAGATCAGTGGGGGGCTGTATCTGTTTGAGTTATTTGGTCGGGCCGGCGAGATTTGAACTCGCGACCTCTTGCACCCCAAGCAAGCGCGCTAGCCAGGCTGCGCCACGGCCCGATCCTTACAACTAACATTCTATTTTAGCAGACTCAGCGCTTCTTTAGTTCCGCGTCGAGCGCTTCGAGCGCCTTGCCCGCTTCCGCCCATTGGCCATCGCGCGCGGCCTTTCGATACTTCTCCATCAACTGGCGCGCGGTCTCCAGGCGGTCCGTACCAGGTGGCGGCGCCGGCGTGTTCGGCGACGACGGTGTAGGCGTTGCCGGCGGGGCATATCGGACGCCGCCGAGTTGCGCGAGCGCCTGTTCGTAGGTGTCGGCGTAGATCAACTCGTTGCCAAAGGCGAGAGCCACCTTCTTCAGTTGGGGCATGCGGGCCTGGGCGGCCTGGAGATAAATAGGCTGCACGTAGAGAAATGTGTTGTCGATTGGTACCACAGCCATCTGGCCGTTCAGTACCGACGATCCCTGCTGATTCCAAAGCGTCAGATCCTTTGAGATGTTCTGATCTTGATTGATTCGGCTTTCGACTTGCAGCGGGCCGAAAAAGAGTTCTTCTTTTGGAAGCTGCATCAGCACGAGTTCGCCGAGCGAATCGCCGTCACAGCGGGCGATCAGCATCCCGACTAGGTTATCCTTGCCGCGCGGCGTGAAAGGAAGCATTAGCAGAAACTCGTCCTGTCCCGTACCGCCAGCCTCGCGGGGCAATTGCGCGACCATGTAGTTCGCATCGAGAGCGGCCTTGCCGCCCCGCGCGCCTGCGTCCGACCGGCGGGCGACATCCCACGCGTCGACCTTGTTGTAGAACGCCTCTGGGACGGTCATGTGGTAAGTCAGCAAGATCTCGGCCTGTAGGCGGAACAACCATTCGGGGTAACGAGAGTGAGCGCGCAGGCCCGCCGGCATGGCAGCGGCATCGAGAAACAGCGCTGGGAACAAGTGGCGGTAGGCGTTGATGTATGGATCGGCGGCATCGAAGACGTAGAGTTTCGCTTCGCCGGTGTAGGCGTCAACGGTGGCCTTCACGGAGTTGCGGATGTAGTTGACGCCGCTGCCGTCCTGCAGCGAAATCCGCTCCGAATAAGGGTGGCGGCTTGATGCCGTGAAGCCGTCGACCATCCAAACAAGACGGCCTTCCTCGGTGATGACGAGATACGGGTCCTGCTCCCATCGGAGGTAGGGAGCGAGAGTCTCCAGCCGGTCGGCGACGCGGCGGCGGATCATCATACGGCTATCGTCCTTGAGATACGAGGTGAGGATGATGTTCCAATCGCCGTAGGCAACCGCGGCGGCGAGACGGGTCGTCATCGGCCCGACGGGAATGCCGCCGGTTCCGTCGTAGGTGTTGTGGACGTTGTCGGAACCCGAAGGATAGTTGAACTCGGGCTGGGCCGTACGCACGAAAACAGGCTCATGCTCGACTTCGCCAAAATAGATTTCCGGGCGAGTAAGCTTCAAGCCGGCCGCGGTGACCTTTGGCGGAGCGTCCTGGATGAAGAGTTGCGGAAGGCCGTCGGGCGTGATTCTGTTGGCATCAGCGGCGACAACGCCATAGCCGTGCGTGTAGATGACGTGGCGGTTAGGCCAACGATTGCGCGCTTCGCCGAGTTGTTGGATTTCGAGCTCGCGCGGCGAAAGAAGCACCTGCTGTAATTTGCCGTTGATGCGGTAGCGGTCGACATCGGTGTCGACAAACGTGTAGGGCCGCAATGGCTGAATCTGGCTGACCGTGTCGTGAAAGGCCTTCCAATCCCAGAGCCGCACGTTTTCAAGCAGGCTCTTGTTCTTGACCACATCGATCTTGCCCTGCGCAACGGCTTTGTAGTCGACCTCCTTGAATTTCGTCTTTAGGCCAAACGCTTGCCTTGTGGCGGCGAGATGATGTTCGATATACGGCTTTTGCAGCGTGATTTCATTGGGGCGGACATAGAACGAGTTAACGATAGAAGGTGCGGCAGCGCGGATCAACACGATGACGACGCCAAGGAGAAGAACCTTGTTGCGTCCGGCGGCGACACCAATGGCGCCAAGCACGAGAAAGGCCGCCCACGCCGTAGCAAGAGGAATGTCGATGTTGACGCCGACATAGTCGGCGCCAGTCAGGAACGGGTGGTCGTCGTACAGATGCGTGTAGCGGCCCCACCATGCCCCCACCGCCATCGCGAGCAGGGCAAGCGCACCGAAGTAGCGCGCTCCGGGGGCGGCGCCTTGCGAGAAGTCCGACCACTCAAGTGCGATCTGGTTGCCGCTGAATCGTCCTCGTAACGCCCATAGGCGCGTTACGAAAAAATAGATCAGGGTGGCAACGATGAACAGCGCGATGCAGTAGCGCGTTGCAAGCCGGTAGAAGGGTAGTTCGAAGAAGTAGAATTCGAGGCTGTTCCCGAAGACCGGGTCTTTCCAGTTCGACCCGGCCGCACCCCGATTGCCAAGCCATAGCGCCACGTCCCACGAGCCCCACTGTGCGGCGGCGATGAGCCACGAAACCGGCAGCAGCGCGATCGATGAGAGCTTTCGATAAAACGGGTAGCGGCGAATGTTGACGCCGGCGGCGCTGATTGCGCGCGAGTGAACGATGAACAGAAACGCGTAGGCGAAGATCGTGGCGAAAAAGATGGGAGCGGTATGGACGTAAAGCTGTCGCCACCACGTATCGATTTGGCCCATTTCGGTCCACCACGCATAGTCGAGCGTCCACGACGCGATGCTGCTGGTCGCGCCGATCAGCACCACGAGCGCGATTACAAAACCGATGAAGCCCAGGCGCGGACCCGGGGGAGTGTGATCCGGGCCGTCCGGTTCGATATCGATTACACGTTCGGGCATCTGTACCGCCTTTCGGTAAAGCTACGATTCGAGCCGCCAAACGATGCGACCGGTTACGATCGTAGCAATTTGCCCGCCTTTGAATACGCGTCCATCAAAGGGCGAGTTCCTGCTTTTCGATTGCGACTTGTTGAGATCGAAGGCCCACTCGCGGCCGGTGTCGAAAATCGTGATATCGGCGGCGCCGCCGACCTCGAGACGGCCCTTGCCTAGATTGAGCACACGGTTGGGCTCGATCGTATACATCTCGATCATGCGCATTAGAGAAATGCGACCCGTGTGGACAAGCTGTTCGAGCGAAAGACCGATGGCCGTTTCGAGGCCTGTAATTCCGAACGGACAACGCTCGAACTCCTGCATTTTTTCCGAGCCCGGATGTGGCGCGTGGTCGGTCGCGATAACGTCGATAGCGCCGTTGACGAGGCCTTCTGTAACGGCCGCGACATCGAAGCACGAACGCAGCGGGGGCTTCATCTTGAAGTTGCTGTCGTAAGGCGCGATATCGGAATCGCACAACGTGAAGTGATGCGGGCAGACTTCGCTAGTCACAGGAAGTCCGCGCATTTTTGCGAACTTCACCATCTCCACCGAATGGCGTGCCGAGATATGGGCGACGTGATAGCGTGCGCCGGTGACTTCGGCGAGCAGAATGTCGCGCGCGACCATTACATCCTCACTACAGGCGGGAATGCCGCGCAACCCGAGCTTGATACTCTCAAAGCCCTCGTGCATATCGCCGCCAGCGGAGAGATTTAAGTCCTCGCAGTGATTAATGACGGGCAGACCGAAGGCCCGCGCGGACTCCATGGCGCGGCGCATGACGCGCGCATTCATGACAGGCCGGCCGTCGTCGGAAATGGCGACAATGCCGGCTTGTTTCATGGCGCCGATGGATGCCAGCTCTTCGCCGGCCGATCCCTTCGTGATCGCACCGATGGGAAAAACATGGACCGGCGACGCACGGCGGGCGCGTTCGATGATGTATGTGGTGACAACGGCCGAATCGTTCACCGGATTCGTGTTCGGCATGCAGCAAACACTGGTGAATCCGCCCGCGGCGGCCGCGCGGCCGCCGGTTTCGATAGTCTCGGAGTGCTCGAAGCCGGGCTCGCGCAGATGCACGTGCATGTCGATAAAGCCTGGGGCAACGATTCGGCCCGAAGCGTCGAATACTTCGGTGTCGCCGAAGCTCTCGATGCCCTTATCGATCGCAACGATCTTGCCGTCGCTGATGGCAATGTCGGTGATAGTGTCGAGCTTCGAGGCCGGATCCATCACCCGGCCGTTCTTAATCAGCAGCGAACTCATTCGGCCCCCATCACTTTTTCGAGAACGGCCATTCGAATGGCGACGCCATTTTCTACTTGATTGAGGATGACCGAATGCCGCGAGTCGGCAACTTCGCTCGATATTTCGCGGCCGCGATTAATAGGGCCTGGGTGCATGACAATGGCATCGGGTTGCGCGAGCGAGAGATGCTCAAGGCGCAAGCCGTAAAAACGGAAATAGTCGCCGGGAGGAAACGGCGTTTCGTGCTGCCGCTCGAGTTGCACGCGAAGCATCATGATAACGTGCGCGCCGCCGATCGCTTCGCGGATATCATGGGTGATCGTCACTCCGGGCGCGAGTTTCGCCAACTCAGGCGGGAGCATCGGCGCGGGACCGCAGAGGACGACCTCCGCGCCGAACTTCGAAAGCAGATAAATGTTCGACCGCGCGACACGGCTGTGAATGATATCGCCGATGATTGCGACCCGAAGCCCTTCGAGCATCGGACGGTGATCGAGAATCGTCAAGGCGTCCAACAGCGCTTGCGTCGGATGTTCGTGCATGCCGTCGCCCGCGTTGATGATCGGCATCGACAGGTGACGGGCTAAGAAATGCGGGGCGCCGCTGGCGGCGTGACGCATGACGATGGCGTGCGGCCGCATAGCAGCGAGCGTGTTGAGGGTGTCGACGAGTGACTCGCCCTTGGAAACGCTGGAGCCGGACGACGAGATTGAGATTGTATCGGCGCCGAGACGCTTGGCGGCGATTTCAAAGCTCGTGCGCGTGCGGGTGGAGTTTTCGAAGAACAGATTCACCAGCGTTTTGCCGCGAAGCGTGTCGAGCTTCTTAAACTGCCCCTCGCCGTGCGTTTGAAAGAACTTCGCGCGGTTCAGATACGCTTCGATCTCCGCTCGATCCAGTTTCTCGATGCCGAGAAGGCCGTTGCTCATCCGTCCACCTTCTCCACGACGAGGACCTTCTCCATTTCGTCGATTTCCTGGAACTTGACTTCAATAATCTCGTTCGCGGCGGTCTGCACCTTGCGGCCCACATAACGCGCGTCGATCGGCAGTTCGCGCCAGCCGCGATCGATCAGCACCAGCAATTGCACGCGCGCCGGGCGGCCGTGCTCGAAAAGCGCATCGAGCGCGGCGCGGATCGTGCGGCCCGTGTAAAGCACGTCGTCGGTAAGAATGATGTCCTTACCAGTGACATCGAAGTTGATTTCGGTGGCGTTGATCTGCGGCCGGTCGCCGACCGTAGAGAGATCGTCACGGTAGAGGTTAATGTCGAGGATTCCGACCGGCACTTGGCGCGATTCGAGATCGTTGATTTTCGCCGCGAGACGCTGGGCGATGGGCACGCCGCGCCGGCGAATGCCGATGAAGGCGAGCTTGTCGTGATCTTGCGTTTTCTCGAGGATTTCGTGAGCGAGGCGAACGAGCGTGCGATCGATCTCGCTGGCGGTCATTAGTTGCGACTTCAGGCGTGTGGCGCTCATGACAGGTGGATCTTTCGAAGCGTAGCATATTGCTATGCCGTCACCCCTTATTGTGCCGCTGGACGAAGCGTTTGTGAAGCAGGCCTGGCACGGACCGAACTTGCGCGGATCGCTCCGCGGCCTTACGTCGGAGCAAGCCGCGTGGCGTCCGGCGCCGGGCCGGCATAACATCTGGGAGCTCACGGTTCATTGTGCGTATTGGAAATACGCGGTGCGGCGGCGCTTTACGGGCGAGAAGCGCGGGAGCTTTCCGCTAACGGGATCGAACTGGTTTGCGCGCGACGGCGAGGGCGATTGGGCGGGTGATGTGCGGCTGTTGCAAGTGCAGCACGCGCTGTTGCGGGACGCGGTCGCGACAGCGCCTTTGACGCCGAAAAACGAACGGCTCATTCGCGGCGCGGCGATGCATGATGTTTATCACGCGGGGCGGATCACGTTGTTAAAGCGGTTGATGCGGGATCAATAACGCCGCATGCGCGTGCGAATGCGCTTCGTCAGTTTTTCGATTTCGTCTAGCTTTTTCAGAGTGCCAAGCGACAACGCGTGGCGGTCGTTCTTCTCCATGTCCATTTTCACTTCGTCGAGCAGCTTTCGCATCTGTTCGACATCCTTGAGCGAGGCCTCGTGGTCGGCCTTCAGAATCATGTCGGTGCGGTTGCGGCCGTCGGGCGTGCGCAGGATCTGGGGATCGTTCGGATTTGGCGGCGCAGGTGGCTGCGCGGACGCCAGCCATGCGCCGATCACCAGCAAATATGGGGTCCGACGGGTCATGACTGCTATCATAACGGGTTATGGCATCAGTCAAACTGGGGATTATCGGTCTGGGCAATGTCGGCTCGGGCACATTGAAAATCCTCGCTGAGAATGGCGCGCAGATCGCCGATAAATTGGGTTTTCCGCTAGAGGTCGCGGCTGTCTGCGCGCGCGGGTTCGAAGGGAAGACGATTACGGTCGCGACGAGACAGTCGACCGATTGGCGCAATGTCGTGAATGACCCCAATGTGCACGTAGTGGCGGAGTTGGTGGGCGGAACGACGGTCGCGCGGGAGATTGTCGAGACCGCGCTCGAGAGCGGCAAGTCCGTCGTCACGGCGAACAAAGAGTTGATGGCGCTGTGCGGCCCGGAGCTTTGGGAGAAGGCGATTCAGAAGGGCGTAAATCTGGCGATGGAAGCGTCTGTCGCGGGTGGCATTCCCATTCACACGGTGCTGCGCGAAGGAATCTCCGGCGACCGCATCGTGGCGCTTTACGGCATCTTGAACGGAACGTCGAACTACATTCTCACGGCAATCGAAAACAGCGGCGCCGCGTTTGACGATGTGCTGGCCGAAGCGCAGCGGCTTGGCTACGCCGAGACCGATCCCACGGCCGATGTCGACGGCTTCGACGCACGCTCAAAACTGGCGATCCTATCGGCGCTCGCGTTCGGACAGAAGATCGAAGCGAAGAATATTTTCACCATGGGCATCCGGCGGATCACTCCGATCGACTTCGAGTATGCGCACACGCTGAAGCATACGATCCGTTTGGTCTGCGGAGCGCGGCTGACGCCCGAGGGCTTAATACTCTCGGTGCGGCCGGCGTTGATACCGCAGTCGACGATTTTAGCCAGCGTAAAAGGCGCCTACAACGCCGTTTGGGTGCGCGGCAAGTATGGCCAAGACACTTTCTACTACGGCCGCGGCGCGGGTCCAGAACCGACGGGCGTCGCCGTCGTCAGCGATCTGATGCGCGTCGCGAGAGAGATTCGGTCGGGCAGCCCAGAACGCGTATCGCCGTTTGCGCACGAGCAACTGGCGGCGTTCCGGCCAGTGTCGGTGGAAGTGCAGCGGCGAGCGTATTATCTGCGGTTCCGCGTAAAGGATCAACCAGGCATCATCGCGTCGCTGGCGAAAATACTCGCCGATAAACACATCAGTCTCGACGCGGTGCTGCAACTTCCGGGCGACAACAAAGAGTCGCTGCCATTTGTGATCACAGTAGAGCCGTCGACGGAGAAGGCGATTCAAGACGCGGTGGAAGCGATGAATCGGCTCGACTTCATGGTGGAACCGGCGCTAGCATTGCCGATGGAGACGTCACTATGAAACTGATTCTGGCTCTTGCGATACCGCTGGCCGCGCAGGTGGCCAGCGAGGCGAATGCATCTTATAAGAATCCCGAGAACCGGCAGAGAATGATAGGCACGCTCGACGGCAGTCATCGCGATGCGCGTCAAAAACCGAAGGAACTCGTCGCCGCGCTGCGCATCACGAAAATGATGACCGTCGCCGACATCGGCGTGGGTCCGGGATACATGTTGCCTCACTTCGCCGAAGCCGCGGGCATGGTGTATGCCGAGGACATCTTTCCAGATTTTCTGGCGCGAGCCAAGCAGAAGGCGGCGGAGTTGAAGTTGACGAATGTGGAGTTCATTCTCGGCGATGAGAAGTCGCCGAAGTTACCGGCCGCGAAGGTCGATCTGGCGTTCATTCTCGACGCGTATCACCACTTTGATTACCCCGAGTCGATGCTGGCCGGTATTCGCGAAGGACTAAAGCCGGGCGGGCGATTGGCGATCGTCGACTATTACAAGCGGCGCAACGCGATGTCGAATTCGTCGAATCCGGATTTCGCGATTACGCATATCCGGTTGGACGACAAGGACGTGATCAAGGAAGTGGAAGCGAACGGGTTCAGGCTCGTCGAGCACCGCGAATTTTTGGCAGGCAGCCAGTACCTGGCGGTGTTCGAAAAGCGGTGAATGTGCTACTCTCGTAGAGAACCGCCAAGACCTCGCGGAGAGGTGGCTGAGTGGTCGAAAGCAGCGGTTTGCTAAACCGTCGTAGTGCCTTAAAGCGCTACCGAGGGTTCGAATCCCTCCCTCTCCGCCATACAATTAGAATCAGCAACTTGGCGGTGAACCGTGCAACTGGTTGACCGACGCCGGAGCTGTCGGGCAGTGGATTTGCTACCCGTTTGCTACCGGGAGATCCAAATCGCTAAAATCAGGACGATGCAACGTGACATGAATCTCGTCCGGAAAATTCTCCTGGCGGTAGAGACGTCTGAGCACGGCCACGCCCCGAGCGACTTGGATGTCGGGGATTTTTCAGAAGAGCAAGTCGGGTAACACGTGTTTCTGCTCGGAGAAGCCGGACTTCTCGTTGTAACCGACACAACCAGCATGGCATGCCGAACACCGTCGGCCATCCCTCTTCGGCTGACCTGGGAAGGCCATGAATTTATCGACGCGTCGCGGAGCGAGCCCGTCTGGGCGACTGCCATGAAACGAACCGGCGACGTAGGTGGAACTCTCTCGCTCGGCCTCTTGAAAACATTGCTCGATTCGATTCTCAAGAGCCAGTTGGGCCTCTGAGTTGTGCCGCGCCCGCCGAGCTTTAGCTTTGCGGCCGACATCGCCGTCTCAATCTTCGCCGCCGCCTCTTCCTGCATCCCTGGCAACAAGTGAACGTTATAGTGGTCCCAGGAATTCAGACCAGGCAATAAGGTAAGATTTCGGCGGAGTCATTGACAAGGAGAAATCGATGA
>VFZQ01000166.1 GCA_016871135.1 Acidobacteriota bacterium
AATCGGATCAACTGCACGCCGGTCGCGCTCGCCACCGAACCCGGAAGCGAGAACGCCGCCGGGTTGAAGAACCCGTCGACGCCGCGGTTCGGCAGATAAAGCGATTGCCCGGTCACGCGGTCAGGCGTGTTGATCGTCGCGAACAGTTGATTGCCCGCGGGAATGCGCGTTGTCCGGATGCCGGTCGGGAAACCGGTGCGGCGCGAGAAGATTCCGTTGATCTGCCAGCCTCCGAACACGAAGTTCGCCGGACCTTTCGACGACAACAACTTCTTGCCCGCGCCGAACGGCAGTTCGTAACCGAAGCTCGTGATGAATACGTGCGGCACATCCAGCGCGCCGTACGATTTCTCGTTCTTCAGGTTCCACGAATCGACCGGGAACGTCGTGCCGCCGTTTTGCGCGAACGAGCTTGACCCGCCCGAACCGTTGATCTCCAGATTCTTCGACCACGTGTAATTCGCCAGCAAATTGATGCCGTTGCTCATCCGTTTTTCAACACGCAGCAGCAGCGAGTGATAGGTCGATCGTCCGATCGCCGAATCCAGCCCAACCGCGTTGCTCAAGTGCGGGAACATCCGGTGGATTTGCAGATTGCGTCCACTCGCCGCGACCTCCCACGGAATTTGATTCAGGTTCACGCGGCTGACCAACCGGTTGGCGACAAGGCCGGAATACGCCATTTCGAACACCGTGTCGCGCATGGCCTCGTACTGCAAACTGAGATTCCACTGCGTCGTATAGGGATTCGCCGAGTTGGCGATGTCGGAGGTGCGAATCAGCGTCGACAGAGGACGCGTTGGCGTGAATGCGGAAAGCGTCGGGTCGCTTGGCAGCGCCTGGATCGGAGAACTCAGCGTCAACGGCGGATTCAAAGTGCCGCTGGCCGAGATCGACGGGAACACCAACTGCGGCGTGTTCGGAATGTTGCCGCCGAACTGCGTCACTTCCTGATTCTGTTCCCGGCGCGCGTAGAACACGCCGATGCCCGAGCGCACCGTCAGCTTGCGGAATGGCGAGTACGCCAGCCCGAACCGCGGCGCGAAGTTGTTCGGATCGCTCTTGACGATAGCGCGAGTAAACCCATCCTTGCCCGGCAGCGCGATGCGCCCGGTGCGCGGGTCGAACAGGCCGCCACGGTCGCGCGCGTCGATGGGCTGCGTATAGACTTCATACCGCACGCCCATATTCAACGTCAGCTTCGAGGAAATCTTCCAGTCGTCCTGGAAGTACGTCCCGACGTAGACGTCGCGCTGGCGCGACCAATCAAGCAACTGCGTGCCCTGCGTGCCCGACGGGAATCCCATCAGAAAATCCGCCAGCGGCGCGCCCGAGCCCGCGGCGTCGGACGACGAACTGAAGATCGAGCCGAAGATCAACTGGCCGCCGCCGCGGATCACGTCGTACAGATACCGCCGCGCGTCGATGCCCATCTTCAGGCTGTGTTTGCCCTTGTTGATCGAGATGTTGTCGGAGAGCTGATACGTGTTCTCGATGTTGATGTTCGGATCGCCGCCGCCGATGCCGGCGAACTGCGCCTGCGTGTTGATCGCGCCGGAGAAGTTGAACGCAAAGCTCGGGAAACTCTGAACGGGGAACGGGAAGAGCGCGATGTTATTCTGCCGCGCGAAGTCGGCGCCTTCGGGTCCGCGGCCGGCGAATGAACCGTTCTGCCGCGTGTAGCCGGCGCGGAACTCGTTGACAATCGAAGGCGAGAAAATGTGTGTATCGCTGATGACCGTATTGATCGCCTCGCGGAGGTTAAGCCGCCGCCACCGATGAAGCCGTCGAAGCTGCCCGGGTTCGGATCGGTCGCCTTGCTGCGCGAGACGCGGCCGAACAGCGAGTTCTTCTCACCGAAGCGCTGATCGATCTTTACGTCGAATTGATTGTTGTCGAACGGGTTCGCCGCCGTGCGCAGGAAGTTGCGCGTATCGGCGCCGGGAGTTCCGAAGTTCGGCGCGGGCAGTAGCGCCAACGTCGCGGCGGCGCCGGGATGAATGTAGCTCTGCGGCAGCCGATTGTTCGGCAGCGGTGTCGAGACCACCTGGCCGTTGGCTGCCAAGCGACGCGCGCGTGCGTCGTAGATGGGCGCGCGGTAGCGCGAGAAATCGCCGCTTCGATAGTCGGTCGGCGGGATGTCGAGAATGTTCGAGTTGGCCGACGTTCGGCGTCGCAGGCCCTCGTAGTCGGTGAAGAAGAAGGTCTTGTTCTTTCCGTTGTAGAGTTTCGGAATCACCACGGGACCGCTGGCGAGAAATCCGAACTGATTCTGCTTAAACGGCTGCCGCGGCCGCGCGCCGGCATTGGAGAAAAAGTTGTTCGCGTCGAGTTTCTCGTTGCGCAGGAAGTTCCAGGCGCTAGCGTGATACTGATTGCCGCCGCTCTTCACCGTCGCCGAGATAATCGCGCCCGCCGAGCGCCCGAACTCCGCGCTGTAGTTGTTCGTTTTGACCTTGAACTCTTCGACGGCATCGACCGAAGGCGTGTAGTTGATGCCATTTCGCCCGATCGCGTTCGAGTTCACCGACGTGTTGTTGTCGATGCCGTCGAGCATGATGTCGTTGGTCGAATACCGTCCACCGCCCGCGACGAACGGAAGGTTTGTTCCCATGCCGGACACCGGAACCGTATTGCCGGCGAGCAGCCCCAAAGCGAAAGCGTTTCGGCCGTTGAGCGGCAACTCGACGATCTTCTTGTTTTCAATCACCTGACCAAGCGACGACGTGTTGGCGTCGAGCAGCGGTGTCGATGCATTGACCTCCACGGTCTCGGCCACCGTGCCGATCTCGAGATCGATCGGAAGGTTGACGGTCTGATCGACGCGCACCGTAATCGGCGTCACGGTCTTCGACTTGAAACCTTGCGTCGCCACCGTGATCGAATACGGCCCGACGCGTAGAAACTGCGCCGTGAAATCGCCGCTATCGTTCGACGAAAGATCGCGCGTCTCGGCGGTGCCAAGGTGGCGGAGCGTAATCTTGGCGCCGGCGACAGCGGCGCCGGACGGATCCTTCACCGAACCGGCGATGGTGCCGGTGGAAATTTGAGCAAACGCCGAAAGAGCACTGAACAGCGCGGTGAATGCGAGCCTCATAATGAGGGCATCATAACATTCCGATTACCCGCTTGGCCCTTAGGCAGTAGTGACCGTCATCGTCCCGGCCGCGTACTCGCGGAACGCTTCGCACAGCTGCGCGCGGGGGCCTGACGCGCCTTGCTTCAGTGTTAGCCCTTCGATTTCGTGCACCGCGAGCAGGTCGCGCGTCGTCGACGTAATGAAGACTTCGTCCGCGCGTTCGAGATCGGCCAGCGTCAGATGCCGCTCGGAGATCGAAACGCCGGGTACATGCACGGCTTCGAGCAGCACTTCGCGAGTGATGCCCGGCAGACAGCCCGAGTCGAGCGGCGGCGTGAATACCTCGTTGCCGAAGGCCGCGAAGATATTGGCCGACGTGCATTCGCTGACGCGCGCGTGTTCGTCGAGCAGCAGCACCTCGTCGTAGCCGCGGTCGTGTGCCTCTTCGTGCCACGTCAGATTTTGCGCCCACGCGGTGACCTTCGCGCCGCGAAATTCGCAGGCGCCATGGCGGGCGTCGCGCTTCACCGCCAGCCGCACTGACTCGCCCCAGGCGCGCAGCCCGGTCGTGAACGCGATGACCTCGTACTTGCGCGTTTGGCCGGGCGCTTCGAACATGCCGCCGTGATTCCGCACAATCGCCACGCGCAACGTGCCGTCGACGACGCCATTGGCCTCGATCAACTTCGCCAACCCTGCCAGCACTTCGTCCGGCGAATCCGGCATCGGCACATGCATCCGCTTCGCGTCGCGCACCATGCGCGCCCAGTGCCGCTCGAAAGCAAACATCGCACCGCCGGAAACACGCAGCGTGCTGAAGACGCCCCAGCCATTCATAAAGCCGACCTGCCCCGGACTCAAACACGGCTCGGTCGTGTCGCGGATGGCGTCATTGTGCAGGAGGAAACGGTGCATACCAATCAGTGTAGCCCCGCGGCTAGGGCTGCCCGTAGAATCGCCACGCCGCGGTGTGTCCCGGTTTGAGCGGTTGTTTGAGGAGACTGGCGCGAACCAGTTCCACCGGCATCGTTCCGTTCTGCAGGATGGCGTCGTGGAATGCGCGTTCGGTCATCTTGCCGCCCTTGACCAGTTCCTCGTGGAGCGCGCGGAACTGCAAACCTCCAAGCATGTAGGCGGCCTGATAAAGCGGCTCATACGAAGTCTCGAAGGATCTGCGGACCTCGGCGGCGGCGTTCTCGCGTTCATGGCCGACGCGATCGACAAGAAAATCGACAGCCTGCTGCGCGGTCATTTTCTCGAGGTGGAAATTCAACGAGAAGATGATTCGCGCGCAACGGTGCATCCGCCAGAAGAGCATGCCGATGCGGTTCTCCGGCGACTGCGGGAAGCCGAGATCCCAAAGGCGGAATTCCCAGTACAGCGCCCAGCCTTCCGACCAGAACGGGGTGCGGAAGGTGCGGCGCCACGGGCGGTGGCGCGCGTTCATATAGCCCTGCAGATGATGGCCAGGGATGACTTCGTGATGCACGGTCGCGCGGGAGAAGTGGATATTGTTCCCGCGCATGCTCATCAGTTTCGATTCGTGCGGCATCTCGCCGGTTGGGAACGAGACGATGATCGACTCGCCGCCGAGAAAGAACGGGCTGACGCGCTGGCGTTCCGGCGACATCATCTGCATGCGCCAGATGTCCTTCGAGTACGCGGGGATGGTGATGAGGTCGCGCTTCTCAAGAAAGTTCACCGCCTCGAAGACCATGTCGCGGACGAGCGTCGTCTGCTGGCCGGGCGGCACGTGGAGCGTCTTGACGTGTTCGAGCGCCTTTTTCCAATCGTCGCCAAAGCCAAGCTCGCGGGAGGCCTTAAGCATCTCGCGATCGCACCAGGCAAACTCTTTTTCGGCGAGCCGGACGAGTTCCTCGGGCGTGTACAGAATGTAGGCGAATTTCAGTTCGGCGCGCAGCGCCGCGTCGCCGATCGGATCGCCGATGATGGTGTCCTTATCCGACTTGGCGACGCCGGCCAGCTTCTCACGAAGGTCGTCGCCATACTTGTCGAGCGACTTGATGAAACGGCCATAAGGCTCGGCGGTCCACCAGGTGAACAGCGGATCGTAGCCGGTGTAGAAAGTGTTCCACTCGCGGAGATGGCCGATAAAGTTGCGCGTCAGTAGCGCGGCGCGATTGGCTGCGGTGGGCTTGATGCGTCCTTTCTGGGAAGCCAGCTCTTTTGCCGCGTGGCCGATCTCTTTATCGAGTTGATGGAGTCGGGCGGCGATCTTGGCCGGATCGATGGGCTCAACGCGCTGGCGTTGATCGATCAGTCCCCAGATAGCGTCGGCAAAGGGAAGCAGCGGCCTCGCCTCGTTAACCTTCTCTTCGGTGAGAGCGAGTTGGCGCAGCTCGCGTTCGATTTCGTTCACGAGAAGGAGGTGATCGACCTGCGCGTCGTGCGGCAGCGCACCGAAATTCATCGCGGTCAGAGTCGTCTTCCACATGTTGAAGAACCGGCGCAGCGCGGCGAGGCGCTGGGGCGCTTCGTCGATTCGGTAGAAGCGAAGCAGGGCGCCGAGGTCGGTCTCGTAGCGTTCGATGTGCGCGCGGAGGCCCTGCGCCGTGGCGAAATCGGCGGCGGCGGGCGCGGGGTAGTTGATCTCGGCCGGGCGGGAAACATGCGGCGGGACTTGCGCGGAAAGCGCGAGCGAGGCGAAAAAGGCGAGGCGCATTTCCATATCATCGCTCGAATTGGCGGTTACACTGCGAGTATGTCCTCCAAAGCGCGCGCCGGCTCGGCTGGGTTTATCGCCACATTGATCTCCGGGTGCGGCGCGGGCCTGTTTGAGTCCCGGCCCATGGGCGATTCTGTGCGAACCGCCGATGCCATCGCGACGTTGCTCGTGACCGAGCAGGTCGGCCAGCGGCTCGGCCGGATGGCGAACCGTCCGGTACAGCTCCATGTCTTGCTCAGCCCGCTCGATGGGAAGACGCCGCCGCGAAAGATCGCCATCGCCGAAAAGCTCGAAGAGCTGGAAACGCGAAACACGGCGAAGTTGCTTGGGTCCGATGGCCGCTATTTGTGGCTCCTTGGCAATTCGATCACCGGGGTTGAACTGGCGACCGGAAAGTTGATCACCGCCCCAGAGTTGGAGAAGATCAATCCGGCCTTGACCGGACAGTGGTTGAAGGAATCGAAGTATTACCAGGTGAAAGGGCGGATGCGCTTCACCACCGCCGACGCCAGGAAGTTCGAACTGGACCCCACGAACTTACAAGCGCGGCCTTATGTCGAACCGCCCAAACCGAAGTTGAACTACCGCGAGGACATGGAACGGTATAACCGGGAGATGTCGATATGGGGCATCGGCCCAGAGAAGTTTTTCTGGGCCGGCGGATTCGTCACGCCGAACGATTGGTTCGGTTTGCACACACCGAACGAGGTGGAGCGCAACTACCACGTTGGATCGAGAGTAACGGAAGGATCGCGGAACAGCCGCGTCGACGGTCGGCGGCTCGTGTACCGGGCGAAGATCGAGGCCTGTCCGCTCGATTTCTGCCTGACCTCCATTTCACCGCTGCCGGGCGATGGCTATATCGCCGCGGCGTTGCTGCGGGACGAAACGCAGCCACGGGCATTGCGGTTGACCGGGCCGGACGGCTTCGTCATGCTCCACTGGTCGAAGGTAGGCAAAGAAGGAGCGCTGCTCGTCTCAAGAATCGACTTTGATGGCAAGGTGGCCTGGACCGTCGACACCGGGTTCGTGGAGATCGATCAAGTGTTTCCAGGCACGCCGGCGGTCGCTTTCATCGGAAAAGGGCCGACGCCCGCGAACCGGGTCGCGGACTTGGGGCTGATAATTATCGACACCCGGACCGGCCAAACTAACAGCCGGTTGTTCCGTCAGAACTAACTCGGATCTGGCGCAGTCTCCGGGCTAATGCCCCTCGTGCTCCAGAAACCGCTCCGCTTCAATCGCCGCCATGCAGCCCGCGCCCGCCGCGGTGATCGCTTGCCGATAGGTGCGGTCCTGCACATCCCCGGCGTGAAAAACGCCCGTGATATTGGTCCGCGCGCCGCCTTTGGACACGATGTAGCCGTCTTCGTCGAGGTCGATTTGACCGCCGAGAAACTTCGTATTCGGAATGTGGCCGATCGCGACGAAGAAGCCGTCGACCGGGCGGTCTTCAACCGCGCCAGTGACAACGTTCCGCATACGCACGCCGTTGACAAGTCCGTCGTCGCCGCTCAACACATCGTCGATGACTGTGTTGAGAATCATCTCGATCTTGGGGTTGGCGACCACACGATCGTACATAATCTTCGACGCGCGGAACTGATCGCGCCGGTGCACGAGCGTCACGCGCTTGCCGAAGCGAGTGAGGAAGTTGGCCTCCTCCATCGCCGAATCGCCGCCGCCGATCACCATGATCTCCTTGCCGCGATAAAAGAATCCGTCGCAAGTCGCGCAGGAACTGACGCCTTTCCCGATTAGCCGCTGCTCGCTGGGCAGGCCGAGCCATCGCGCCGATGCCCCGCTGGCGATAATCAGAGTCCGCGTCTCTTCCCAAACACCGTCGATCTTCACGCGGAAAGGCCGCTGGCCAAGTTCGCACGCCTCGACGTAACCGTGACGGAACGTCGCGCCGAAGCGCTCGGCTTGCAGCTTCATGTTCTCGACGAGTTGCGGGCCGAGAATGCCCTCCGGAAAGCCGGGGAAGTTCTCCACTTCCGAAGTGATGGAGAGTTGGCCGCCGGGTTCGTGTCCGCTAATGACGAGCGGCTTCAGCGAAGCGCGAGCCGTATAAACCGCGGCGGTGTTTCCGGCGCAGCCGGAGCCAATGATAATTACGTTGTGCATGGATCTGGAAAAAGGAAACGAGGGATGCGCGATCGCGCACCCCCCACTTTATCACGCACTTTTTGGATGCTTCCGTTAGCCGCGGCGGCGCAGCACGCCGAGGCCGACCAGACCGGCGCCCATCAGCGCCCAGGTGCCCGGCTCCGGAACTCCGCTAACAGTGCCGTAGATTTCGTCGTTGCCGCAGGTAGCGGCGGCGAAGTAAAAATCGAAACCGTTGTCGAGATTTGCGAGCGCCCCCGGAGTCAGGTTGAGTGTCAGGCTGACTAGCAGTTCGGTCGGGCCGCCGACCACGTTAACGCTCTGAGAACCGTTGCTGAGGAACGTGGCGCCGCTCGCATTGGCCCAGACCAGCGAATTCGGCCGGTAATTGATACCACTCGGATTGCCAAGAACCGTTTGTGCGGTTTGGCGGCCCGTGATGGAGTAGAGCCTGTTGGCCAGAAGACCGTTGTGGCTATTGAGGATAAAGGCGTAGGTCTGGCCGCCTCCGGTGAGGAATAGATCGCCGACGTTGAGTGTGACGGCGCCAGTGGAGTTGGGAAAGCCGCCAAGCGTCGAGCCGCCGCCGTAGTTGAAGCGGATGTCAATTTGAAGGGCGTTCCCGGTCAAGCTCTGAAAGGTAAGGTTGTGGATGTCGAACTTCAGGGGATCGCCGATGACATCGCTGGGATCCTGCGAAGCAAGCGGATCGTTGAATTGGCGCGGTAGCGATGGCAATGCCCACGCGGAGGTGGTCAAACAAGCAGTTAGGGTGAAAATCTGCAAAGTACGCATGTGGCGAGTTTGCGCGCCGCGCCGGTACTGGCCAACATTACGTTAGGAAAGTACTTTCGGCAGGCGGCGCGAAGCTGGCCCAGGGAATAGTCTCCGAGAGTTTAAGTCGTAGTACGAATTGGCTGCGTTCTATGACGTAGAAAATTTCTTTGGAATCAATCGCTTGCGGCGATGCAGGCGAAACGTCCGCGAGCGGGTCCTAGCCTAACGTAAGAGGCCCCCCGGCTGTGCCGGGGTGGCAGTAGCAGTTTGACATTTCCGGGAGTCCATCAGAGAAACTCCAAACGTGAGCCGCCAAGCACACGAAAGGAGAATCCTGATGGACGAAAACCAAAGTCTAAACCATAGTAAGTGGGACTGCAAATATCACGTGGTGTTCATTCCGAAGTGCCGTCGAAAGACCCTATACTCGGGCCTTCGGGCACATTTGGGTCCGGTCTTCCGCGCCTTGGCTCTGCAGAAA
>VFZQ01000167.1 GCA_016871135.1 Acidobacteriota bacterium
TCTTCGTGCTCGATCGAGCCGGCGATACCGAGCGCATCTTGAGCTTTGATGAAACAACGGGCCGCACGCTCTGGACACGCGAATGGCCCGCCGATTATCGCGGGCTCGATTACGCCAGCGGGCCGCGCGCAACGCCCACCGTCGATGGCGACCGCGTCTACGTACTCGGCGCGAAAGGGGCGCTGTTTTGCCTCCGGACGAAAGACGGCTCCATCGTTTGGTCATCCGATTTCGTGCGCGACTTCGGCGCTGTCGTGCCCGGCTGGGGCATGTCGTCGGCGCCGCTCGTCGCCGGATCGAAGTTGATCGCCGTCGTCGCGGGCAAGGGAAACGCGAAGGTCGTTGCGTTCGACAAAATGACCGGCAAGATTCTCTGGCGCGCGCTGTCGTCCGACGACTCCGAACCCGGCTACTCGCAGCCCGTGCTGATCGGCCACGGCCGGCTGCAAGCGATCATCTGGCACGCGACAGGCCTCGTTTCACTCAATCCGGAAACAGGAGAAACACTGTGGTCGCTGCCGTTTCGCGTGACGATGAACACGCCCATCGCAACGCCCGCTTGGAGCGCACCGGATCTGCTCGTCTCCGGCTTCTTCGACGGCGCGCGCATGATGACGCTCGATCGCACCGGCGCAGCCCGCCTTGCGTGGGCCAGCGAAAGCCGCAGCGAAATCCGCAGCGACAAACTGCACTCGCTGATGAGTCAGCCGCTAATCGAAGGCGATTACATTTACGGCATCTGCAGCTACGGCCAGTTGCGCTGTCTGCGCCGCGCGACCGGCGAACGCGTGTGGGAGACACAGGCCGTCACGGTGGAAAAGGCGCGCAACGCCAGCGCGTGGATGGTGCGCAATCGGGAACGCGTTCTATTCTTCAATGATCGCGGTGAGCTGATTCTCGCGCGCCTTTCGCCAAAGGGATATGACGAAATTGGACGCGCGAAGGTGATCGAGCCCTCATCGTCGCCCGGCGGCCGGCGTGAGCTCGGCGCTGTCGTCTGGTCGCACCCGGCGTTCGCCAATCGCCACATGATCGTCCGCAACGACAAAGAGATCATCCGCGTCTCGCTTGACGAGCGTGAGTACCGCTGACGCGATATCTTATCTCTAATGCTGCCTCGCCGAACTGTTCTGCAATCGCCGCTCGCGCTGGCAGCCAAGCCCACCATGACGCTCAGCATGCACCAGTTCACGTCCGCCGCCGCGGGCTATCGAAAGGCCCTCGAAGGCTGGGCCAAGGCCGACATCCGTCAAGTCGAACCATCGGCGGTTGCGCTTGACGATTTCCTGAAAACCGATACGCTGGCGAGCGCCAAGCGCGTCCTTACCGACAACGGCCTCACCATCGTCTGCGGCGTGCCGGGCGTGTTGGGTCTGATCGATCCCAATCCAAAATTCGAACAGAACTTGAATACGTTCAAGAAGCGCTGCGAGCAGTTTGCTGCGCTGGGCGCGCCGATCGTTTATACGCCTGTCGGCACGTCGGCGAAGTTCGCCGCGGAAGACTATACCCGCTGCATCGACAATGTCCGCCGCGTCGCTGAAACCGCACGCGAGTTCAATCTGAAGATCGCCGCCGAGTTTGTTCGCAACTCAACCTTCCTCGCCGCGCTGCCAACCGCCTTGCGCCTGCACCGGCAGGTGTCCCATCCCAACTTCGGCATACTGTTCGACTGCTATCACTTCTGGTCCGGGCCGAGCAAGTTTGAAGACATGGACATGATTCGTCCTGGCGAAATTATTCACGCGCACTTAAACGACACGCCGGATCTGCCGTGGGAACAACTCGATCTGATCACGCGCGTGATCCCCGGCGACGGCATCGCGCCGCTGGCGAAGATCCTACGCAAGCTCGCCGATAAAGGCTACACCGGACCAATCTCGGTCGAGCTGTTCGCCGCGAATTTCCAACAGGCCGATCCGTTCGCGCTCGCTACCGAGATCAAGCGCAAGTCCGAGGCCTTATTCAAGAAGGCTCGGCTATAAGCGGGTCACCTGCGATTTCATCGAGTAGAGAATGGCAAGCACTTCCATTCGCTCCTCCGCGCCAACACCGTTCTTATCCAGGGCGGCGAGAGCGTCGTCGATCACCGCGATGAACTCCTGCTCGCTGATGTTCATACCCTTGTGCGCGGAGACCATGTCTTTGCCGGTGTAGGTTTCCGTGCCGCCGATGCCGGCGCAGAAGAACGCCGTGGCTTTCTGTTTCAGTGCGGCCGCGTCGGAATTCGCAAACCGCGCATTGATGAGCGGGTTCGCGATGTGCAGGTCGACAAGGTCGTTGACGATTTTGGAGATGCGGTCGAAGCCGCCCAAACGCTCGTAGAGCGGTGCTTTCATACGGTGAATTATGCACTGTCCCGGCGACGAAAGCCAGCCCGTTTTCAGACGAGGCCCTTTCAAGCCGTGCGCGCGGCTTCGATCCGATCCATCGTCTTGCTGACGCCCAGCGCGTTATCTGCCGTCGGTGCGTTCTCTGGCTGACGCTTGCCGGCTCGCCCACACTTCCGCCGCCGTTTTCATGAGTTTGATAGACTTCGAATTTCGCCGACGGAGGAAGCGTTCATGAGCACGACGGTTGTCAGCCGCATTCTGGAAGGCCTACCGCATACAAATACGATTGTGCTGCCGAAGCTGCGCATTCGATTCCAAATCGCCGCGGGCGACGGCGCGAATATTGGCATCGCCGGCGTCAAGTATCAGATCCTATTTTCTGGCGTGCCCATGTCGGAGGGCGTCACCGACCCCAATGGCGAAATCATCGTGCCCCTCGTGCAGGCCCGCGCGGGCAACTGCTCCATCAAAATCTTCGACACCGAATACCCCGTCCAGATTACCCCCAACTGGGAAGCGGTCGACACCTACCAGGGCATGCAGCAGCGCCTCGATCATCTTGGCTACATGCACGGCCATCTCATGGACGCGACGATTGATCCCGCCGCCGATGGCAACATCAATGAGCGGACGCTGCACGCCGTTAACGATTTTCTGTGGGACTCCGATCTGCCCGTTGACGGTGAAGTCACCAGCGCGATGCGGACGAAGCTGACTTCGTCGGCCGGGGTTTAACCAGTGCCGTTCCCGATCACCGTCTTGGATCCCAAGGCCTTTCCGGCCGTCAAGGCGCGCCGTGTCACGCTCGTGCATTTCGCTCGCGCCGTCGAAGGTTTCGCCGACGCCTCCGCACCCGATATCGATAACCGCGGCAATGTCCTCCGCGCCGCGCCCGGAGCGGCCTACGGTCCCGCCACCGGCATCACCGGCAAAGTCACCGGCAAGGAACCGCGCGAAGTCCGCATCAAGCTTGTCCGCGACCGCATCGACGCCTCCGCCAAACTCTTCCCCGAATTGGAAAGCACGGCGAATGTCTCGCTCGTCTACCCCTTGACGGGCGTCGCGCTGAATCCCGCTGATACCTCCTCGCGCTTCGGCGACTGCATCTACCTCAAAGCGAACTCCGACGGAGCCGGCGATCCCGAAACGAAGCTGAAAATCCGCTACGGAACCGCCACCGGCCCGGTGATCGCCGAACTCGCGATCCTCGTTTACAAACCCGTGACGATCTACGTCAAGATTCATCGCGTTACCATCAACGGCCCCGCGTCGGCCACCGGTCCCGTCGACGCCGAGTGCGCCTATTCCGACGACGAGATCGCCGGCATCGTCGATCGCATGAACCGGATCATGGAACCCGCCGGAATGATCTACGTTCCGCGCGCCACCATTGCCACCGAAGTCATCGACAGCTACACCGAGCGCGGAACCGTAACCCTGACCAGGGTCGGCGATCAAGTGAACGTCGAACTCCAAACCATTCTCAACACAAACCCCGATCCCGATTCGCTGAACGTCTACCTCTTCAACCGCTTTCGCGACATCACACAAACCGCGGGCAGAGATCTCGGCGTCGCGGGCATCGCCATGTCCCGCGATCAGGCCAACGCTAATCCGCCGGCAACGGCATTCCCCGGCTGCCAGGCCGGTTTCGCGATGTGCTACTCGAGCGATCTCGAATACGCCGCGCACACTGCCGCGCACGAAATCGGTCACACGCTTCGCTTGCAGCACTACGGCGGCCGTGGCCCGATGAGCAGGATGAAAAACGAGATCTGGGCCAATCGCAACCTGATGCGGAATACGGTGAATCTTGCGGTCGCGAGCCCGGCTCGCAATATCGGCTACGGCTCCTACAACAATGGCCGTGTGCGCACCGGCGGTTGGCTCGGAACGAAAACACTCCCGACAACCGCCAATTTGGGCCAGGCCAACCAGATCGCCATCGCCCGCGCCGCCGCCGCCGCCGATTCCTACAAGCCGGTCACGCGGTCTTAGAAGGAGCACGCCATGAACGACCATTACATCGCCGCCCTTCGCCAACACGACGAAACGCTTCCGCAACGCGCCGGCGATCTCCCCGCGAACTTCGTTGACGAACTCGCCAAGGTCTGGAACACGCTCGACGACGAAGCCCGCGACATCGCCGTCTCCTGCATCATCCGCATGCGCCACACCGGCGCCGGTCGGTTCTTATTGCAGCTTGCGACCGCTCGCGGCGAAACCCAGTCGCTGCGCGCCGCGCGATCGCTCATCACCCACACCGGCTGCCCGGATGCCAATTCCCTGCTTGCCGCCGCGCGAAACGCCGAGGACTCAACCGTCCGGGCCGCCCTGTACCTGGCTGCCGGAAATCAAACCGCGCCAACACTGCTGTTCGCCGATCAGGTGGCCGGCGAAACGAATCCGCGCGCCCGGGCCGCCGGCCGCGATGCCCTCGCGCGTCTCGGCCATATACCTGCTCTGAAGGAAGTCTTCGCCGCCGTGCGCGGTGCGAGCGCCGACCAGATTCCCGACATACAGGACTCACTCCTCTACATCCGCGACAAGCGTCTCGCCAAGGCCCTGATTTCATGGCTGCACGTGCTCGACGACGTCACCCGCCTCGGCAGCGACCGCACGCCCGACATGGCGCGCCAGTGCGACTTCGGCGTCTGGATCGCGCATCGCCTGAACGCCGGTGTCGCCGTTCCCGTTCCGCGCCTCGACAACTACCCGCCCGCCGTCTGCGCGGCCGCCAAAACCATCCTCGAAGGATTAGAGGACATCGGGGAGTAACTTCGCCCGCTTCTGATACCGTAACTCCTAGCAGCAATATGCTCCGAACATTTTTTCTCGTGCTCGCGGTCGCGCACGCCGCCGAGCTGCCCGAAGGCCCCGGCCGCTCCGAAGCCCTCAAACACTGTGGACGCTGTCATTCGATGGACCAGAGCGTCTCTCTCCGTCAGGGCCGTCAGGGCTGGACCGAAACCATCACCAAAATGGTGAATCTCGGCGTGCAAGGCAGCGAAGAAGAGTTGAACGCCATTTTGCTTTATTTGGCGAAGCACTTCGGCGCCTCGGGAGCCGAGACCGCCGCCACCGTGGGTGCGGCCTCTAAGCCAGACACCGGTATCGCCACCACGGCGCGAATTTCGACCACCGCCGCCCGCACGGCAACTCCGGCAACCAACCCGCCGCCAGCGAAGGCCATCGATGCATCGAAGGAATGGCGCACCTATGGGCACGATCCCGGCGCGATGCGTTTCTCTCCGCTCAAGCAAATCACACCCGAAAATGTTGGCAAGCTCAAAGTCGCCTGGGTCTATCACATGCGGCCCGAAGGGTACACAGGCGCGGGCGCGCCGCCGCCTCGCCGCCCGAATTCCGCCAACGCTCCCGCGGGCGACGAGCCCGAACAACCGCGCGCTCGCGTGCAATTCGGCGCCGGATATCGGCCTAGCGAAGTGACGCCGCTCGTCATCGGCGGAATCATGTACATCACGACGCCCTACTCGCGCGTAGCCGCTCTCGATCCCGCGAACGGCCGCGAGGTGTGGTCCTTCCAACTGCCTTCGGGCGTGCCCTCAACGCGCGGTCTTGAATTTTGGCCCGGCGATCGGCGCACACCCGCACAAGTCGTCTTCGGTTCGAGCGACGGTAAACTCTATTCGCTCGACGCCAAGACCGGAAAGCCGAACATGGCCTTCGGCGACAACGGCGTCGTCAATCTCAACACGGACGCCATCATGCGCGGCCTGCCCGGACGCAACGCGCTGACCTCGCCGCCCATCGTCTACAAGCACCTCGTCATCACCGGCGGCACCACCCAGGAGAACCCGCCTCTCGGCCCCGCCGGCGATGTGCGCGCCTGGGACATGCACACCGGCAAGCTGGTCTGGACATTCAACTCCATTCCGCGCGGCGGTGAAAAGTTCAGCGAGACCTGGGCCGGCGAGAGCTGGAAAAACCGCTCCGGCGTCAACGTCTGGACCTTCTGCACGATCGACGAAAAACGCGGCATCGTCTACATGCCCTTCGGCGCGCCGTCGGTCGATCAGTACGGCGGCGATCGCGCCGGCGACAATCTCTTCGGCTCCAGCATCGTCGCCGCCGACGCCAACACCGGCAAATACCTGTGGCACTTTCAAGCCGTCCACCACGACATCTGGGACGCCGACATGACCGCCGCGCCCGCGCTGTTCGACGTGAAGCAGGGCGGCAAAATAATCCCGGCCGTCGCGGCGATCACCAAAACCGGACTCCTGTTTCTTCTCGATCGAGTCACCGGAAAGCCGATCTACGGCGTGGAAGAGCGGCCTGTCCCGCAAAGTGAAGTGCCTCTTGAACGCACCTCGAAGACCCAGCCGTTTCCGCGAAAGCCCCCGCCGTTGTCGCGCACCACATTTCGCATGGAGGAGGTCGCCACGGTGACGCCCGAAATCGAACGCGCCTGCAGGAAACTGCTGCAAGGCGTGCAAGTCGGCGGACCGTTTCTGCCGCCTGCCTACAACCGGCTGCGCGTGCAATTCCCGGGTAACCACGGCGGAGTCAACTGGGGAGGTATCTCGTTCAGTCCGCAGTTGGGCTACCTGTTCGCGAACGTCAACGAACTTGGCCAGGTGTCGGGCCTGCAAGATCACGACAAATCCAAAGGCCCCGCGCAAGGCGCCGGACAAGGCAACCGCGTCGACCCCGGCGGCCCGTATGAGGGCTTCCCCGGCGGCGGACGATTCAGCGTGCGCGGCATGGGCGTGCAGCAGCTTCCCTGCCAGCAGCCGCCGTGGGGGCAGTTGGTCGCGGTGAATGTAAACACCGGCGATATCGCTTGGAGAGTACCACTCGGAATCACCTACAGCTTGCCCGAAGGCAAACACAAAACCGGTCGTCCCGGCAACGGCGGTACGATTGCCACCGCCGGCGGACTCGTCTTCGTCGGCGCCACTGACGACGCCCGCTTCCGCGCCTTCGACGCCCGCAACGGCAACGAGCTTTGGGATGTAAAACTCGCCGGTGCCGCCGAAGCGACGCCCATCACCTACGAAGCCCGCGACGGCCGCCAGTTCGTCGTCATCGCCGCGACCGGCGGCGGCTTCTTCAACAATCCGGTTACCGACGACAGCCTGATCGCCTTCGCCTTGGAAGACGCGCCAAAACCCTGACATTCGTCGACGGTTAGCCTTGCCCGCCCACGGCTTCAACGCACCAACACGGTCGACGGATTCTGCGCATACCAACCAAACCAGAACGCCCGGTGCGCGGGCCAACGCGGCAGCAACTCGGCCTCGCGCCGCAGTCCCTCTTCCTCCACACGCCACTCCCGGCCCTGCCCGTCTCGCAACGCCCCATCTCGCGTCCAGCGTAGATCCCCGGTTCGGTAGACCCGGTTGGCACCCGCCTTCGTCGTCAGCACCAGAATCCGCTCGCCTTCGTGCTCATACTCGAACACCGGCTCGCGGGCCAGCCGGCGCGCCGACACAGCCAGCGGCGTCTTCCCCGGCAGGCGGACCACCAATACCTCGTCCTTGTTCTTCAGCCGCCCATCCCGCGCCGAGACTTGGAACATCAGTTCCTGCGTTCCGAAATAGTCGCGATAAGCGGCCCCCTCCGAGTAATCCCGCTGGTGACCGGTCTCCAGCGACAGCACAGTCGTCTCAGGATATTCCTGCCGCCATTCGCCCCATGTGGTGGTGACCACCGGCGCGAACGAAAGCTGCAACGGCTTCTTCGTCAGCGGACCCACCGCCGGCCGCCCCTCCAGCGTCGGCCACAGACTGTTCGTCTCCTCATCGAACATCAACTTACTCGACTCATACAGCAATCCGCTGGTGCCAAACTTGTGGCCCTGGCTCAGATAGGGGATCACCGTCCCGCACAATGTGCAGTACACAATCGTCAAATCCAGGTCCCCCCACCCGGTCGATGGCCATCTCATGCCAGGCAAGAATCCGTTTGGGGTAGGCCCGCGCCTCGCCCTTGGCGGCGATGCCGAACACAATGTGGTTGTCTTTGAGATACGTCGCTTCACGAGCGGGCGTCGTTTTCGGATTGCGCAGCGGCGGAATGCCATTCACCCGCACGCCGCCCCAATCGATGCGATCGAGCCGGATCCGCGACTCGACGCCGGGCGGAAAGAAATTGCGCATACGCGGGTCGATTCCGGCGTAAACGAGCCCTTTGAACTCGCCAAAGTCCGGATGCGGCTCATACGGCAGCTCCCACATCCAGCGCTGCCAAGCCCCCACATTGCGGCCCATCGTCCGCCGAGTCCGCTCTTCGAGAAAACGCACCAGCCGGTCGACGACACGGTCCGTCGACTGCGCCGGATCCCGAGCCGCTCCGCCTAGCTGACTCAGTATTCGCGTCAAGTCGACTACCATGGCCGTGTATCCGGGACGCCATAGCCGCGCGAGTTCCTGGAGTGCCGGCGCCGCTTCGCGATCGTCCGCGCTCGCAGCTTCAAAGAAGAGCTTCAGGCTCGGATGGTTTCCAGCGGCCAGCGCCCAAGCCGCCGAGACCAGATTCCTCCTGCTAAGCATCGCACCTCCGGCTGAATGGATCAGTTCCGTTATCCCGCAGGATTCCATTCGGCGATCCTTCGGACGAACACAGTGTACACCCGGCCCGCATGCGATCCGGGTCCGGTTTCCCAGACAGTGGTCCGCGAGTTGCCCCGCCGTCAGCGGCTCAGGCGGTTCCGTCGGTCTTTTTAGTATCGCAGCGCCGGGTCTAATCCCCCCGCCTTTCAGGCGGGCTGCTTTCAGCCACGGTACTGCAAAATGGAATGATGGCCGAGTACCGACGGAGCGCGCATGCGG
>VFZQ01000168.1 GCA_016871135.1 Acidobacteriota bacterium
CGATCGTCACGGGCCTGCCCGCAAAAGCGTACGTGCATGTCGTGCGCGAAGACCCGCGCAACGCATCGCTGTTGTACGCCGGTACGGAAATGGGCCTTTTTGTTTCGTGGAACGGCGGCGCCGCATGGTCGCGACTGAACGCGAAAAACCTGCCGAACGTGGCCGTGCACGATATTCTGGTGCACCCGCGCGAGAACGATCTCATCCTCGGCACACACGGCCGGAGCATCCTGATTCTCGACGACATCGCGGTACTGCAGCAACCTCCGACATCGGAGATTAAACTCTACGCGCCGCGTCTGACGTATCGTTTTGCATCGCGCGCCGGCGGAGGTGGATTGGACGAAGGCGGATCGAAAGTGTTCAAAGGGACCAACCCTCGCTACGGCGCGCCGATCACGTACTCGCACGCGACGAAGACAACACCGAAGGTGGAGATTCTCGATGCCTCGGGTAAAGTGATTCGCGAATTGACCCAGGTGCCGAAAGAGCCCGGCGTGCAGCGCGTCGTTTGGGATCTGCGGCACGAAGGGCCCAAGGTGCGGCGCGCGCCGACCGAAGCCGAAGCGGCGAGTCCATTCACCGCGCGCGGCCCGAAAGCCGCGCCGGGCACCTACACGGTGCGGTTGACGGTCGGGTCAACGAAGCTGGAGGAGAAGTTCGAGGTGCGGCTCGACCCGGCATTGAAGGCGACACAAGAAGAGCTGGTGTCACAGCTTTCCTACGGTTTGAAGCTGCGCGACATGCAGTCGAACGTAAATACGACACTGAAGGCGATCGACCAACTGAAGGACCTGCTGAAAGGCATCGCCGCCCGCGGCAAGACCGATGCGCCGATCGCCGAGTGGCAAAAGGCGCTCGACAAAGAGACCCTCCGAATCGGTCTGCCATCGACGGCGAATCGCCTGGAAGACGCGCCGGGATTGAGCGAACGCTTGACGAACCTCGGTGGCATCATCGATGGACCAAACGCCGCGCCGTTGCCGCAGCAGGTGGCCCACTTCGCCGAGGTGGAGAAGGAGTACAACGATAATCTGCCGGCGGTCAAAGCGTCGCTGAAAAAGCTCGTTGCAGATTGGAATCCGACGCTCGCAAAGTTGAATCTGGGCACGCTGCCGGTGCCACAATAAGTCATGAACGATCACGACCGCATCGACGCGCGCAGTCTGGCGATGCATCGCGCGATCGCCGAAAAGCTGCGCGCCGATCCGGGACTGCTTGCCATCGCGTTCGACAACATCGCCCGCTGGCGGCCCACCGCCGGGCGGGCCACTTGGTATCTAGATCGGTGGGAAGAGTTGTTACGCCGGCCGTTCAATGAGATGCTGCAAGAGATCCAAGCAGACAGCGAAGAGATGCGGGCGATGCGCCAGTCAGGTCCATTTGCGGGAGTGCTGACGCCGAAGGAGCGATGGAAGATTTATGACGCGTTCGCAACTGGAACATATTATACGAGCGTCGGCAATTATCGCGGACTCTGATGAAATCGTTGTGATCGGGAGCCAAGCGATCCTGGGCCAGTTCCCCGATGCGCCAGAAGAACTGCGTATCTCCCGCGAAGCCGACGTGTATCCGCTGAGGCACCCTGAACGCGCCGATGCGATCGATGGTTCCATAGGCCAGGACTCGCCGTTTGATCGAACGTTCGGTTACCATGCGCATGGCGTTGGACCGGAAACGGCGGTATTACCGCGCGGATGGGAGTCCCGGCTGGTGCCGGTCGCCAATGAAAACACGCACTTCGTCCGCGGCCTCTGCCTCGAAGTGCACGACCTCACAATTTCAAAGCTCGTAGCAGGGCGAGAGAAAGACCTAGACTTCGCGCGGCTCGTGTCTCAACACGGCATGGTCTCAGTCGGCCTGTTGCATGAGCGCTTGGCGGAAACCGACATGGATGAACGCCTACGAGAAATAGTCAAATCGCGGATCGCCGCTCAGTGCGAAAAATCCCGCCACTCCTTGTCGTAGTACCGCACCAGCGCCTGATCGTTTAATCGATTCGGCTCAACCGGCACAGCCGACATATCCGCGGGAAACTCAAACATCGAAGCCAGCGTTGTCTGATTCAAATATCGCAGCCCGGCAGGAACTTTCGGCGGCGCATAACTTCCCTTTCCGGCCATCACATAGCCCCACTCACCGAAGCTCGGCACATAGACATGATAAGGCCACGTATTCAGGCCCGCGGACTTGATCGACTCATGAATGCACCAGTAGCTCTGGCGCGCAAACAGCGGCGAAGTGCTCTGCACCGTGACGAGCGCGTCGTCGGTCAGGTGGCGCTTCAACAGCCGATAAAACGCCGTCGTGTACAGCTTTCCGAGCGAGTAATTGGTGGGATCGGGGAAATCGATAACAACGAAATCGAATTGACCGGGGTTCTGTTCGAGCCACGGAAACGCATCGGCGTTGACCACCTTCACCTTCGCGTTGTGAAACGCGTCGCCGTTCAACTTCCGCAGCAGCGCGTGATTGCGGAACAGCACCGTCATGTCCGGATCGAGATCGACGAGCGTAATCGACTCAACGGCCGGATATCGCAAGATCTCGCGCACCGCTAAGCCGTCGCCGCCGCCCAGCACAAGCACCCGCCGCGGGCTCTCAATCGCCGCGAGTCCCGGGTGCACGAGCGCTTCGTGATAACGATACTCGTCGCGCGAACTGAACTGCAGATGGCTGTTCAAAAAGAGCCGGATGTCGTCCTTCCACCGCGTGACGACAATGCGCTGATAACGCGTGTTGCGCGAGAGGATAACATCGTCGGCGTAGAGACTCGCGTCGGCGGCATCGGTGATTTTGTCGCCGAACAACATCCCGGCGCAAAGCGCGGCGATCACCAGGACGCCGGAAAAGCGCAGCTTGTGAACAGGGCCGATCTGCTCCTTAAAGATCCAGGTCGACCACACCGCCACGCCCGCGTTGATCAGCCCGAACAGCAGCGCCGAACGCACCATGCCCAGTTTCGGCACAAGCACCAGAGGAAACAGCAGCGATGCGCCAAGCGCGCCGAGATAGTCAAACGTCAAAACGTTCGCGACGAGATCGGTGAAATGAAACCGCTCCTTCAAGATGCGCATCAGCAGCGGAATCTCAAGCCCCACCAGAATGCCAATCAGAAGCACCATCACGTAAAGCAATAATCGAAACGCGTCGGTGTAGGCGAAAGCGAGAAACAAAATCGCCGACGAGAACCCGCCGACGAGGCCGACCATCAACTCGATGGTTACAAAGCGGGAGACAAGCTCCCGCTCGATGAACTTCGACAACCAACTGCCGATGCCCATCGCGAAGAGATAAGCGCCGATGACCGTCGAGAACTGAAGAATTGAATCGCCAAGCAAATAGCTGGCGAGCGCGCCGGCAATAAGCTCATAGATGAGCCCGCAGGCGGCGATCAGGAAGACGCTGAGAAAAAATACGAACGCCACGCGGGGCTTCTAGTGGACGGCGGCGGCGATAATGATACCAATGCCGAGCGCCATGAACCCGACTAGTACGGCGAGAGCCATATTATGTTTCTCGACGATCTGGCCCCATAGGTCTGTGGGCAGTATCTTGTCGGTGATGAAGAAGGTGACGAAGTAGGTGACAACGCCCAGCAGTGAGTAAATGATGGCGTTGATAAAGTGATCGATTTGAAAGTTCATGGCGGTTATTTCCCTCCAAAGTATCGTGCGCTGTGCGCGTAGTGGCTGCGGTAAGCGCCGGGGTTGTCTCGAACGGATTTCGTCACGCCCTTCACCTCATCGTAGGAAGAAGGCGTCCAGCCGGTGATGCCGCTGTAGAAGAGTCCACCGGCGATCAGCGAGCTATAGAGCATGTAGAACGGTCTCATTGTTATTCCTCGTCATCATCGGACTGCGGCAACATTCCCGGCACTGTACCGTGGTCGCTTTCCGACCAGCGCTGGGATTCGAAATTGCTCCCGGAAAAGCTCTTGCGGCCCATGAAGATCACCGGGATGAAGAGCAGGAAGATGCCAAAAATGTAGCGGAAGTAGAACGGCACATCGCGGGTCACGGTAACGGTGTAGGTAACCGAGCGCGTGTTGATAGCGCTCGCGCCCGGCGTCGGTGGATCGGTATCTGGCTCGATGCGCAGATAGTATCTGCCCCCCGGAATGCCAGGAATAATCACGTCGTCGTGACGATCGCCTTCCGACCACGATTCGCCTTCGTCAACGCCGTGATAGTAGCCGACCTCGCGCCCGAAGTCGACGGCGTCGCCGGTTTGCTCGTTGATGAGCGCCATCGAAAAATACGCCCAGCTATTGTCCAGACCCGTATCGATGTCGATCTGTACGTTGCCGTTGCCGCCTTTGAGTTCGAACGGTTTCGTTACCAGCGATTTTTCGCCGGTCGCCGCGGGATTGAAGACGAAGGTGTCTTTAAAAACCTGCTCCTGCCTCGCCATCACGCCGAAAGCGAGCATCATCAGGAATAGCCCGGCGGCCATGGCCAGGAAGAATTTCCACGGGCGCCCCGGAGCCTGCTTCGTCGGTGCCGCGGCGCCTGGTGCGGGTTGATTGGCGAAGATGCCGACCGGCACGGGCGGCGTGTTCGGCAGCTTAAAACCGCTCCAAATCTCCTGCGGAGCGATGTATTCGCCGATGCTCCAGGTAACCTCGTTCTCCGTCGTCTCGGAAGACAACATCTTGGGCGGCGCAACGTAGTCGCTGGTCGAGACGGCTTCGCCGACCTTCACCTGCCACGGAAATTCACCGACGACGAAGTAGGTCGTCGCCTGCGCGGTCTGGAAGTGATCAAACGTGTCGTAACCCCATTGGGCGGTCGCCCGGCCCGTCCGGCTGCCCATGGCCGGCAACGACGGCATCGGCGTTACGAAACTCCAGTGGTAGTTGTACTCACTGAGATAACGAAAACCCTTGAACGGGTTGAAAAGAACGTATTCGCGCCAGAAGTAGTTGGCGCCGTCGACGGTGATGCCACGCTGCTGGAAGCCGATCACTTCCCACACCGTGCCCTTCAGATTGCCGCGCGATCCCAGCGGGATCATCGGCTGGATCGCAAAACGCGCGTCGAATTTCTGGATGATCTGAAGCTGCGGGTTCGTCGCGTCGATGGTGGTCGCGCAGTAACCGCAAGCGATCGATGCCGCGGTACCCATTCCCCGCAACTCAAGCTGCGAGCCGCAACTCGGGCAGTTGAGCGCCTTTGGCTTCGGGACAATTTTGCGCTGCGTAACGCTCATGCGGTCCAGCCCTCGAAGTCTTTCAAGTAAGTCAGCCGCAACGATTCAAATTCGACGAACTCACCAAGAAACAGCAGCGGTGGATTTTCCGTGTAGTCGATAGTGCCGAAGCGCCCGTCGCGTGACCGGAGATCGGCGAACCGGCAACGTTCCTTGTCCCAATACTGAAACGGCAACTCGCCTTCGACGCCTTCGTAGTTGGCCTCGGTGAGCGTGGTCACCCAAAGGTCGACGCCCTGCTGCTTATACTCCATTCCGCGATAAATTTGATCCGGCGGAGGAAGCGGAGATTCCGGCTGCGAAAGAAAGCTAATGGCGTATTCGGCCTGCGCGTCGGAAAGCCAGCCGCTGGCGCCATTGCCGAACATCAGATGCCATTCGTTCCACGCGCCCACATCGTGGCTGTAGATGATACGCCCGATCACCTGAAACGCCGCATTATTGTAAACGCCCTCGGTGCCGATCTGGATGGGACTGATGTCGGGAGGCAGATCGGCGACTACACCGACCTTCTCCAAATTCACATCGTGCCGCACCAGAATCGATTTGCAGTATTCGCAGGTAGTCTGAATCGCCGACGACCAACGGAAGACGATTGGCGCGCCACAGTTTGGGCAGATGGCTGAGGGTTGACTCATTTTTCGAAGTACGGGCGCTCCAGCCGCCGGACTTGCACTCGCTGCGCGCCTAATTTCTGCCGCAGGTACTGCTCAAAATTCCAATCCGGGCGTTGCTTGCAGCAGAATACATTCAAGCACATCGACGCGTACTCGGGAAAGGTGTGGCACGCCAGATGAGACTCGCTCAGCAGACAAAGCCCCGTGACACCGCCCTCGCCGGGGAACTGGTGCCACTGCGCATCGGCGACCGGATGCAAGTCGAGCGCGCGAACCAGATCGTCGAACATCTCCCGGAGTTGCGACACATCGCGCAGCCGCGATGTGTCGCATTCCAGAGCTTCGATAACCCATTCGCAGCCCAACCCTATGCCGAGTTGTTCCGGAGCGAACGCTGCCATGGAATTGTCAGTGTATCAGGCTTGCTGCGCGCTGCCACACTCGCCGCAGAACTTCGCGGCGCGCGGGATCTTGGTTCCGCAGTTGAAGCAGAACTTCGTCTCGCCGCTGACGGCGGGCGTGGCTGGAGCAGCGACCGGAACCGCGGCAACCGGCACAGCCGCGGGCGGAGGCGCCTGCGGAGGCGGTTGCTGCGGCTGCGGCGCGTACGCTTGCTGGATCGATTGCCCCATCGCCTGCGCCATTCCGTAACCGGCCGACAGCCCCGCGCCGATACCGGCCATGCCGCCCTCGTTGGCGGCCGCGATCGGAATCGACTGCGCAACCTGATATTGCGTATAACGGCCCATGTCGCCCAGCATGTTCATCGAGATGCGTTCGTCGAGCTTCTTCTGCAGCTCTTCCGGCAGCGAAAACTCGCGAACAACGAAGCTGTCGAGCGACAACCCGTATTCGGCATACATCGGCTTCAGACCTTCCAAAATCTGCTTGCCGAGTTCCATTTGATTCGCGATCAGATCGAGGAACGGAATCTGGCTCTGCGCGATCGCATCGGCCATCGAACCAAGCGTCATATCGCGCAGCTGGCCTTCGATGTCGGCGACGGTGTACTTCTCGCGCGTGCCCGAAACCTTGATGTGGAACAGGCGCGGATCGGCCAAGTGCCACGAGTAGACGCCGTTGCCGCGCACGCGGATCGCACCGAACTCTTTGTCGCGAATGGTGAGCGGATTCGCCGTCCCCCACTTCTGATTCAGCTGCGCGCGCGTCGAGAAGAAGTAAACATCGCTCTTAAACGGAGACGCGAACATCTTGTCCCAGTTCATTAGGTTGGTGAGCAGCGGCAGCGTCTGCGTGTTCAACGTGTAGAGACCAGGTGCGAAGACATCGGCCATGCGGCCTTCGTTCACGAACGCGCCCATCTGCGACTCGCGAACGGTCAGCTTCGCGCCGTTCTGAATTTCCATGTCCATCATCGGGTAGCGGTAGGCGAGCACGCCGTTCTCCGATTCCACCCAATCGATGACGTCTATAAACTGCTTCTTGATGAAGTCGCCGACGCCTTTGCTCTTCAGAAAATCTCCGATTGCCATGTTGGAAAGCCCCCTCCTTTCCTCAGGGGCGGTGAAGCCGGTGGGCTTCACATGAAGTATAACGCTGGTGGGGGTGGGAAAGTTCGGAATTACTTTTGGGCGGCGTTCCTCTTGAGAAGCGCTGGCCAGTTGGTGATGACGTGGAGCGGCGGGGAGACAGAATCGTCGATG
Organism: Acidobacteriota bacterium; assembly: GCA_016871135.1. GTDB lineage: Bacteria > Acidobacteriota > Terriglobia > Bryobacterales > Bryobacteraceae. Next base: position 7,493 of record VFZQ01000168.1, read on the forward strand.
CCACGGACCAGGATGCGCTTGCCATCTGGAGCGATAGCGTACGGAATGCCGGCAATGGTGTACTCGATCGGCAAGTCGAACAACTTCTCCGGTTGTGACTTTTCGATCGCGCCGCCGGCAATGTTCACTCTAACCGAGGTCAGAGCTCCCGTCCGCGACAAATAGAAGATCTCCTTGCCATCGGGAGTCCAACTCGGATAGGTGCCGCCGTCGGAAGAGATCTGCCATTTACCTTTGCCCTCGGGGAAGCTCTGCACATATATTTCCGACTGCCCGGATTCGTCGGATTGATAGACCATCCAGTTCGGCGAGGGCGCCGGGAAAAATCTGGCTTCCGATTCATTGGCGGCGGACTGTGCAAACGGAATTTTTTTCGCTCCGATTTCAGCGGCGCCGTCCGGGCGTACAGGTTGTAACCATATATCCTGCTGCCTACCCGGCTCGGCTTGGCTATAGGCGATAAGTTTTCCATCCGCCGACCAGTCCGTGGCAAGTTGGGCCGATGGCGAGGAGAGGATCCGTTGGGGCTCGCCACTTCCAGCGGTTGGTTTGCGAAAGAGATTGGGCGGTGTGCCCGAACGGAAGACGATTGTCCGGTCATCCGGCGCCCACACGGGAAAGGCATTAATCCCGCCTCCGAACGTGAATCGGTTCCAAACGTTACTGTCCAGATCGACTGTCCAAAGGTCGTTGCCTCCGCGCCGCGCTTTCGCAATTACGGCGCGATGCCCGTTCCGCGATAGGCCGAAGCTCACGTAATGGGCCGGTGGGCCTGCCGCATCCAGCAACGTTCCTTTCCTGTCGAACCAGGAGAACTGCAACGCGGAGGACGATTCCGCATAGACAATCACATCCGCATTGGAGGCAGCCAACGGCAGTTTTCCGGCAATCGAACTGCCTGTGCCGATTTCCGAAACCAACGGAACAGGCTCCCCGCGAACGATACCTGCGCCCGTATCGAACGGATGCGCCTCAAGCACGGACCCGCGAAGCATGAGGAGTTGTCCCAGTGAAAACGCCACTGCGTTAAGGCTGGGAGTCACCTTGACTCTCGCGTTTGGAACATCGAGATTCCCCGCGAAGATGGCGCTGTTCTCCGTTGGCGTCGCTAGGCTGAAATAAACGAAACGCCTGTCATCCACCATGACCGGGAAGTAGTGGGCCATCTCGCCCTTCGAGTGGTCGAGTTCCGCAAGTGGCGCGGGCGTACCTCCCGCGGCGGACACGCGCCGCAGGCTGCCGACGTGCGACGAGAAAATGATGGTCCCGTCCCTGCTCCAGGCGCCGCCGCGTCCGACTCCGGATTCGCAAATCGGCCGAGGCGCGGCGCCGTTCAGATCGAGCCTCCACAGCTTTCCGCCGGCGAAGTACCCTATCGATTTCTCATCCGGCGACCAGAACGGAAACACCCCGTCCTCAGTGCCGGGAAGCAGGCGCGCTTCCTTCGAATCCAGCGCTTGCATCCAAAGCGAGTTCGTGTTCTTGACCCTGGCGGCGAACACAATGGAGTGGCCGGACGGAGAGAGCGCCAGATTGTGATTGAGGATGACGCCGCCCCGCGGCGCCTGAATCGTAAAGTGCATCGAGCGGCCG
>VFZQ01000169.1 GCA_016871135.1 Acidobacteriota bacterium
CTAAATAGTTGGAGTGTTCAGTAAGAGTTGGATGAGGTAGTTGTTGTCCCAGCCGGCGGTTTTTCGTTTGCAGGCGATGCCGGCTACGTAGGTCTGAGGCGAAACCTCGCTACTTGGTTTGCCCTACGGCTGCTCCAAGCCGAACGGCGATCTCTAGCAGCCCTTTGGGCCATGCGTCGAAATCGATGGCGATGGCATTATCGATCTTCGGCGGAGCGACCCCCGGGACCAACTTGGCCGAGGGTTGGGCATAGACGAACGGTACCTTGTCTTGCCCGAACGTAGCCGGCAGGCTGCGGGCGTAGAGTTCGAGTTCGGCGGAGTAATCGGCGGGCACGTAACCGAGGTTGGCTGTGCCGGGCACCCAGATCACGCCGGACACGTTCATCGGAGTGAGCGGACTGACGCACCAGTTGTAGGCCAAGGTCGGGACGGTGTCCGGTTTGACCTCGCCGCCTTGTCCGGGTTCCGGAAACGCCGGAAATTGCAGCGGTGCGTCGGTCAGGTCCGCGCCCTGCTTGGCTCGGTCGGCGATCAGCGCGGCAGCCGACTTCACCGACTGCACATAGTCGGCGGTCGCCTTCCGCGAGACATCGGAGCTCGGGTCCTGAAGTCGCAGCGCATCTAAGCGAACTCGGAACGCGGGGGGTGTCGCGTCCTTGACCCCGGCGTAGGAGGTCCACGACAGCGGCGAAGCCATCTGGGCGCCCTGTCCCGATGACATGGTGACAAAGCCTTGAGGGATGCCGGGCCGGTTGAGGGCTTTGGCGAACTCATAGGCGAACATGGAGACGCAGTCGTCGTCGGCCTTGAAATCCGCCGTCTGCCAGAAGGTTCGGTACTTGCCGCCACCGACCTCGAAGCCGCGCTTCTTCGGAACGGGGTTCGTGCTGGCTGCGGTCCTACGCCGGAACTCGCGCACCAGCGGCATGGCCTCGGGTGCGACGGCCTGCTTGTTACGTCGGTCAAAGGCCGGTTCGGAAGTCAGGAGCGCGCCGCCGGTCACGAACCACACATCACCAACGAGGATGTTCTGCACGGTCCGGCTGTGACCGTGGCTCGACTTCACGGACAGTGTGATTGGCTGAGTCGAAGCCGTCAGAGCTGGGAATGATACCGACCATTGTTGCCGGTCGTTGGCGACGGCGGACTGAGTCACACCACCGAGCGTCACGGTCACCGCGACACCTTGATTGGCATGTCCCCAAACGGGAATCGGGCGACCGCGCTGGATGATCGCGCCGTCGCGATAATACTCCGCAACTTGCAGGATCGGATAATCCGGATCGGTATAGGGCGCATATCGCGCTTTGAGCGCGGCGACTTTTTCGAGATCGTCCTCTTCAAAGATCAGCTTGCCGTTGACCGCCGCGAACGGCGTCGCGGGCAAGCCGGCTTTGTTGTAGAGGTTCGCGTTTTGCGGCGCCTCGCTGTAGGCATATTGCACACCGACGGGCTCAGGCACGTCCTTAGACGTGACGACGACGGTGTCCCCAACAATCACGGCCTCGGCGGCATGCCACTTCCGATCTTTGCTACACAGTCGGAAGTGATTGAGCTTCTCAGTCGGAGTGGGCCGGGCCGGTTCGACATACTTACCGGGGTCCTGTTGAAAATCCTTTTCGAGTCCCTTGCTACCGACCATCAGGCCGCCGAAGAGAGTTTCCTTTTCGAACGAGACGACCGCCTTATTGCCTTCAATGGTATAGGACTCATAAATGGGACCGGTATATGCGACATCGCGCTGATACTCGCGCGCCAGCGCCCAACGCGCCAATCGCATACCCGGATGCAGCTTATTCTGATAATGGATATTTCCCGAAGCCGCCGGGTTGAGATCCGTTTGAACGACCATGCCGACGTGATCGCGATTCTTCATAAAGAAGAGATGCTGCACCTGCCGGATATCAGCGAATCCGACATCGGTCGAATCTGCGGCCCCATAATTCTGCATTTGAGTAAAATAGAACGGCATATCCGTTTGGCCCCACGCTTCGCGCCAACCTCGGACGAGCGCCTCCATCCGCGCCGCGTAAAGACGACCGTCGCCCGAATTCGATTCGCCCTGACACCAGAGCGAACCGCGAATGGCATACGGTACGACCGGTGCAATCTTGCCGTTGAAGAACTGCGACGGTCCGCGCCACTCGCCCGCGATACCGGGCAGATTCGGCCTCTTCAGCGGTCGCTCGACGGGGAAACCTTGCTTCGCCGATTCCGTCTGCCACGCGGCCAAGTCCCGGTAGTATTTCTCGAACACGGCGCGACCTTGCTCCGTGCTGACATCGCCGTCATGAATCAAGTCGGCATCCACCTTGAGTCCCGCGTGAGCCTCGATCGCCCGGCGTTCGGTGAACGCTTCGATGCGCGTGTTGCTGTGCGAGGTCAGCAAGATGCCGACGGGCACCTTCAACTCTTTGTGAAGTTCATAAGCAAAGGCCAACGCCAAGGCCGAGAAGTCGCCGGCCGCGCGGCTCGTTTTCCAGCCCTTTTCCGAGGTCACTTGTTTCTGCAGATAGAGCGCCGAAACGGTGTCGGTCCTGAATTCCCTGACCGGAACCTCGTTCTTGGTACGAGCGATTTCCTGCGCCAATCCGGAGCACATCGACTTACTCGCAAACCATTCCATGTTGGATTGGCCACAAGCATGCCACACCTCGCCCACGAGAATGTTTTTCACAGCAAGTGGCTTCCCTTCACCGTCGCTGACAAGCATCTCCGCAGGCTCGGCGCTGGCCTTGAGCGGCTTGAGCTTCAGCAGCCACTTGCCATCCGCGCCAACCTTCGTGCGTTCCTTCTGCCCGCCGAATTCCACCGTGATCGTGATACCCGGCTTGCTCCAGCCCCAAACTGGCAGCGGCATGTCTCGCTGCAAGACCGCGTTGTCGCGAAATGGCGCGGCGAGTTCGATACCCAACGCAGGCTTGGTCGCGGATTGCTCCGCAGCGAGTGCGAGTCCGGTTACGGCAACGAGGGTGAGGAAGCAAACCGTTCGAATTGGGATCGTTGTCTTCATTGTTGTTGCCTGTCGATATTTTGATCTTGGACTGCGGCAGCAGGCTGCCGCAGTCCAAACAAATCACTTCGTCGGCTTCAGCGTGACTTCCTTGATGGCCAGTCCGTATTGAGGCGGGCTGTCGCGCCAGAATCGCAACGTGTTTTCGCCTTGCTTGAGTTGGACTGTGACCGGCTTGGAGTCCTGCCACGTTCCGACGGTGTAGGGCATCTCGAGGACGGTCTCGGTCGAGGCGTTGTTCACGGCGAGGTTGATTCGCTGGTCGTAGTTCGCTGTGACGACTTTCAGGGCTAATGAATACTCGGCAGATCGCGGGACGTTGACTTTGTATTCGACGTGCGACTTCGCCCCTTGCCTCGGGCCCGTGGGATCTTCTTTTGGACTCTGCGAGTAGTAGCTCCGCAGGTACGTGTCCGAGATGCGCTCGCAGACGTTGCCGTAGATGTCATAGAGGCCAAACGGATTCGGCTTCTTCTGACCCACGGGGTGCGACTTCGTGCCTGAGTTGTCTTTGAACCACGCGTACTCGCCGAGCTGCGTTGCGTCGTCGCCGAAGAAGTATTTCGTGCTGCGGCCGGCGCGGCTGGCGTATTCCCATTCGGCTTCGGTCGGCAGTCGCACGTCTTGGCCGGTCAATTCGGTGACTTTGCCACAGAAGGTCAACGCATCCGCCGCGCCCACATTGCTCACCGGGCAGTCCGGGCCTTTCGTGGACTTGCTCGGGTTCGAACCCATCATCGCTTCGTATTGCGCCTGCGTCACTTCGTACTTGCCCAAGTAAAAACCCTTCGTGAGCGTGACTTCGTGATGAGGTTGCTCGACGCATTCGAAGCGGCCGTCGGTTTTGCTTTCGCCGCCCATCATAAAGGTGCCGGGCTTGATGTAGACCATCTCCATCGTCACACCGTCCGCCAGCTTCAGCGTCCGCTCGCGCGGTGCCTCGCCGCCGGTATGCGTCATTGCGGCTCGCAGTCCCCAGTCCTCGTATTGGCCATAGCCGGCGCTCAGGAGTCGTTTGCCCGACGTGCATTTGTCAGCATCGAACTTGAAGGTGCCGCCGCGCAGCATCGTCAGGCCCTCGGGGAAGAAGCGGGGGAGGAAGACCTGCAGACCTCCCCCAAAGCTCTTCATGGCGATGACGTCCTGAGTGTTTCCCGACGGCTTGCTGTAAGCCGCGGCTGGAATCGAAATCACACCGTCCTTGCTGACGGTGATTTTCTTGTCTTCCGGCGTGACCGGCGACTCGATGACTTTCTGGGCAATCGTCGGTTCGTTGGCCTCGCCGAGGTCTGTGCCGAGCGCCTCGAGCGTCACGGCTTTTGACTCCGCGATGATGGCTCGCTGAGTGCGCAGCGCGACTCCGTTCCAATACTCGTGCTTGCCGTCGAGTTCCCCGTAGGTTCGTTTCTCACCCAGCACGTCGCCGACCCACTGAGCCCGCTTGACCTTCATGAAGGCCGCCTTGTTAGCGCGCGCCTGAGTTGTCGCGAGGAAATCGAGATCCTTGTTGTAGCGCGTCGCCGTCGTGCCACAGCCCCAGCCTCCGCCGAGATTCACGACCCAACCCTCCGGCGTCCAATGCGCCAGTGCCGCGTGACCCGTCGAAGGCCGAGCGGTCGTCGAGATACCAAACGCTCGCAGAATGAAGCGTCCGAAGAAGGCTCGCCGACCGCAGATGCCGCCGTTCATGAGGATGTTCTGATTGCTCTGCAAATTCGGCCGGTCGAACTTCACGTCGCCCGACCCGTATTTGACGTCCGATCCAACGATACTCACATAGCGCCAGCCGTAGTTCGAGTTGTAGATATGGTCCGGCCGGTAGTTGCGGAGCATCTCGCGCCCCCAGACCAGCGTTTCATCCGGCTCGTTGCCATTGACCACCATGCGAAGTTCGAAAGTGCTCTGCCGCTCGAACGCCGGATCGAGTTCACGGGCCAGATACGCCTTCTCGAATTGCAGATAGCGCTTCACCGGATCGACGAACGGCGGCGCGTCGGCCTGATCCTTGGGATTCTCCTGTGCGATCGGCACCGCATGTTCCAGGCTGGTCGCAAGAGCCAGTCGTTGAAGCACCCCCGTGGCCGCCTTCTGGCTGGCCTTCTGAATGTCGGCATAGATCTTCATTGCCGGGCCGTACTGAGCCGGACCGAATCCGCGCCCCTCCTTGGGAGCACTGGCACCGTCAGCCACCAACATCTGGTGCATAAGGTCCGCATCCGCCAACAACTTCTCAATGAGCACCGCCTGCTCGGTTCCCTGCTGAGCGAACTCGGCGAGACCGCGGGGCGTGGCTTCAAACAGGACGACGAACTTCATCAACTTGGCATCCAGCGCGTCGCTGGCCAAGAATTTGTTAAGCGTGTCATCCGTCGCTTCGTCCTTCGGCAGAATCTTGGCGGCGAGTTCGGTACGGAGTTGATCGAGCTGAGCGACATATTGCCCCTCAAGTTTCTTACCAACCTCGGTAAGCGGCACCGGGGACACCGCCTGTTGTCCCCAAACGCTTGAGGTTCCAATCGCCAGGGCGATTAGTGCCGCAAAGATGACGGTCATCGAATTCGTTCGCATGGCTTCGTGTTTCTTTCTCTTGTCAGGAGCCTAGTTGATGAAAACGCTCAGTCGTGGGCGTCGGGGAGCCAAGCGTGAATTCGCTCCTCGCTCGCGCTTTTTGACGTTGCGCAGTTTGCTTGACGACAACGTGTTCACGCCGAAGGCGTCAAACAGCACAGCCCGGGGTCGCGACGAAGTCGCGCACCCCGGGAATGCGATCGCATGACGATCGAACGCTGAAAGCGTTCTACAAAAGCAGGCATTCGCGAGCGTCTCACGAGCTTGTTGAACGCCGTTGGCGTTCGTCTTCTCGCTGCGAGATCCCGGGGTGCGCTCGCATTGCTCGCGACCCCGGGCTGTGTTGTTTGACGCCTTCGGCGTGAAAAACGTCATGTGAAGCTGCCTCATAAATTCCAGTGTGAATCGCATTTACTGCGTCAAATTGCGCAACTTCAAAACTCACCCTTCGGGTTAGTACTGAAACGACCTCGCACTACTTTGATCGTGATGGAGCAAACCCCGGCAGCGGTCCCCAGATGTCGGCCAGCAGCGCGAAGATCTCCGGTTCGGCCTGCTTCAACTCACCCGCGACAAACGGGTAGAAATCGTTCGAGCCGAAATAGCACTCGGTCATCTCCGCAAAGAACTCCATTTGGTCGGTAACACCGTAATGCTCGCGCATCTTGCCGGACGTTGTGAGCACGGATTTGTATTTGCCACCGGCTCGAAACCTCTTCCAAGCGTCCTTCACGCGAGGTTCGTCGAAGTCGAGCACCTGGTCGTGAAAGCCGTGGGCGAGTTCATGCAGCACGACCCACGGTTGGCTGTGGATCCCCTCGGGTTCGAGGAAATCTTCCATCGCCGGAATGTGGACGCACTTTGCGAGTCGCTCGCTGTAACCGTGCTCCTTCAACCAGCCGGCGTCGGGGTGATACTGCATCACATTCAGATCGCCATGAGTGAGGTCGAGTTGGATCGTGATGGTGCGGAGCTTGGCGAGCGACTTCTCCGGCACAACCACCGTGATGGCGACGAGCCGGGCCTCTAACAGTTTCAACGCCCGGGCTCCAACCGCCGCGTGTTCGCCTTTCAACAGTCGATCGTCCACGCGAACGGTCCAGCCTTCGATGCTGCGATTGGTATGAGCCGTGGGCAGCGGCCTTTTCTCCGCTGCGACGACGGCCACGGGCAGCAGAGCGAGGAGTAGCAGGATGTATTTCATCGGTTGAGATTATCCCTTCATGAGCAACGCCATTGCCGCGTTGTGGCCCGCGATACCACTGACGCCGCCGCCACGTCGCGCTCCCGCGCCCGCGAGGTAAATGTGCGGGTCATCGGTTTCCGCGCCCCACAGCGGACCGGCTCCCGGCTCGTTGTCGTCCAGGAACGGAAAATCCAGGTCGCAATGAAAAATGTTTCCGCGCGGCAAGGAAATGTCGTGCTCCAGGTCGAGCGGTGATTTCACCTCAATCGCCAACGAGCCGTCGCGACACGGGGCGAGGACAGACTCGATGGGATCGAGCAAGTATTGATTCAAGCTGGCGAGGGCTCGCTCCTTGGCCAGGGCCTTGGCACCCTCGGGATCCGCATCAAAGAGTTTCGCCGGAGTATGCAGTCCAAAAAGCGTGAGGGTTTGAAAACCCCTCACGTTCAACTCCGCCGACAAAATCGTGGGATCGGTCAGCGTGTGACAATACATCTCCAGCGGCATCGGTTGCGGCATTTCACCACCGCAAGCCCGAGCGTGGGCGGCCTCCAGTTGGAAGTAGCTCTCGTTGATATGAAACGTTCCCGCAAAGGCGAGCCGCGGGTCCGCGCCTGACTTGAGCCGCGGCAGACGCGACAGCAGCATGTTGATCTTGAGTTGGCAGCCTTCGAGGGACCGGGGCACGGCTTGTCCGCGCAGGCGGGCGAGGTGTTGTGGAGCCGCGGCGAAGAGCAGGTCCTTGCCGCGATAGGCTTCGCCCGATTCCGTTTCGATGCGAACACCCGACGGACCGCTCTCCAGCGCGACGACTTTGGCTTGGAGTTTGATCTCCACTCCGAGCGACACGGCGATGCGATTCAGCTCGCTGACTAACACACCCATTCCGCCCTGGGGCACTCGCCACTGTCCGCTGCCGTTGCCAATCAAGTGATACAGGAAGCAACGGTTGGCCTGCATGTCGTCCGCCGAAACGAAAGTCCCGATCAGCGCGTCGGTCAGCACCACACCTCGCACCAGATCGTCGCTGAAGCGATGACGAATGACGTCGCCGATCGGGACCTCCATCAGATTTCGCCAGACCTCCGGCAACCCCAGTTCGGACTTGAGTTCCGCCGCGTGCCGGAGCGGCCGCAGCATCGTCGGGGCAAGGCGTTGGGCCAGGACCGCAATCTCGCCGTAGAACTCGCACCAAGCTTGAGCCTCGCGATCCGATCCCGTCAGCCGCCGGAAGCTGCTCGCAGTCGCTTCATCCCACTGCGAGGAAACCAGCAGCCCGTCATCGCGGCCCTCCCGTTGATACGGCGAGTAGGAAGCGACGGCTCGCCCCAGCGTTCTGAATTGGATCCCCAGATCGGCCACAATTTGATCGGGCAGCAGCGACACCAGATACGAATAACGCGACAGCCGTGCCTCGTAATCGGGAAAGGTCTTGACGCTGGTCGTGGCACCGCCGAGTTCGTCGCGCGCCTCGACGACAAGCACCGACTTCCCCGCCTTGGCCAAATAGCAGGCGGCGACCAGCCCGTTGTGTCCTCCCCCGATGATGATGGCGTCATATTGTCGGAGGTCGTGGGTCATGCTGATGTAACTCTCGTCCTATTACGAGATGGCAGGGAGCGGTGCGAGCCGAATGGCCCTCATTCTGCACGGACCGATTTCGGACTGAGTTCTCATTCGTCGCCTCTTTTGATTCGTCGTCGAATAAAACAATCGACGACGAATCAAAAGAGGCGACGAATGTGCCAGACAGAATTTGTTGCGATCACATCTTGCCGGTCGCAGTACTCGTCTCTGCTACTTGTTCTTCAACAACTCCACCATCGCCTGGCCCATCGCTTGGCCGACATCCATGTAGACCTCGGCCTTGCCGCCGTAGTGGCCGTTGCCGCTGCCGCCTTGAGCCATCGGGTTGGTGTAGATGGTGGCGACGTTGCCTTTGAACTCCGGGTACTTGCCCGTGGCCCCGTCTACGGCGAGATGAGCGTTGAGAACATCGGCCGTTGGTCCGCTGCTGCCTTTCACCGCTTCACCCAGAGTGCCGCAGACGAATTTTCCATTGGGGGCGTTGAATTCCTTTCGCAGGGCTTTGATGAAAGTCACGAGGTTCTTTTCGTAATGAGCCGCGTGCCCGGCGTTGCCTGCGTCTCGCTCGCCCTGCCAGAAGAAGAAGCCCGCGACCTCGTAACCCTTCGCTCCTGGATAGTGCTTTTCAAGATCAGCCAATGCCTTCTTGGCGTCGCCGATGTCAGAGTCCCATTGCTTGCCGGCAT
>VFZQ01000170.1 GCA_016871135.1 Acidobacteriota bacterium
CGAAGCCGCATGGAAGGCTTTCGCGACACGCTAAGCGCCCCGTTTCTTGATGTCGATATTCAGGCGTTTGATCTTCTGGTTCAACGTCGACAGCGGAATCGAAAGCCGCAGCGCCGCCTCGGTCTGCGAATAGCTCACCTGATCGAGTACATTCAAGATCGTCTGCCGCTCAAAGTCCGCGACAAGTTCGTAAAGATTCGCGTCGCTCGTCAGATGCCCCGCCGCGTCGCGCCGAACGCGCACGCCGCTTGGATGCAGCACCGTATCGGGCAGAACCGTCGCCGGCACGGCGTCCGACGTCGCCAGCACCACCGCCCGCTCCACCGTGTTCTCCAACTCGCGCACATTGCCCGGCCAGTTGTGTTCCAGCACCAACTCCAGCGCCTCGGCGTCGAAGTGAAGGCCGGCTTTTGCGTTCTCCTTGCCGTAGCGCTCGAAGAAGTGCGCGGCCAGAAGCGGGATGTCTTCCTTGCGCTCGCGAAGCGGTGGCAAGCTCACCTGAATCACGTTCAGGCGATAGTACAAATCCTCACGGAAACGTTTTTCCTCGACCAGCTTGCGCAAATCCTCATTCGTAGCCGCGACGATGCGCACATCCACCTGCACAACATCGTTCGATCCCAGCGGCGTGAACTCGCGCTCCTGAATCACGCGCAGCAGCTTGGCCTGAATATCGGGCGGCACGTTGCCGATCTCATCGAAAAAGATCGTCCCGTGATTGGCCGTTTCAAACGCGCCCTTGCGTGTCGCGATCGCCCCTGTAAACGCTCCCTTCACATGCCCGAACAACGTCGACTCCAGCAGGTCCGGCTGCAGCGAACCACTATTCACCGCCACGAACGGCCCATCGGCGCGCGGCGAGTTCGTGTGAATCGCCTTGGCGATCAACTCCTTGCCCGTGCCCGTTTCGCCGGTAATCAACACCGTCGCGCGCGACGGCGCCACCTGCGCGACCGTGTCCAACACGCGCAGCATCCGTTCGCTCTTGCCGACGATATTCGGAAACGCATAGCGTTGTTTCAGCGCACGTTTGAGTTCGACGTTCTCGCGTTCGAGCCGCCCTTTGGCGATCTGCCGCTCGATCTCGATCAGCAGTTTCTCGTTGTCCCACGGCTTCGAAAAGTAATCGTTCGCACCGCGCTTCAGCGCCTTCACAGCAACGTCGATCGAACCGTATGCGGTGATCAAGAAAATCGGCGTTTCCTTATCGCGCTCGCGTACTTCGCCGAGAACCTCCATGCCCGACTTATCCGGCATCATCAAATCGAGCAGAACCAGGTCGTAGGTCGACGACGCCAGCTTTTCCAACCCCCGAGTCGCGTTGACGGCCAGCGTAACGTGATAGCCCTCCAACGAAAGCAGCGTCTCCAAACTCTCGCGGATATCTTCTTCGTCGTCGATGATCAGTATTCGGCCGTCAGGCATTCACGGTTTTCCTTACCACGGGGAAGTCCAACTGGAAACGTGTGCCGCTGCCCGGTTGGGACTGAACGGCGATCGAGCCTCCGTGTTCTTTCACGATACCGTAGGTAATGGAAAGGCCGAGTCCAGTGCCTTTTTTCGCACCCTTCGTTGTGAAGAAGGGATCGTAGATCCGCGCGAGATGTTCGTCCGGAATGCCGCAACCAGTGTCGATGATTGTGACCGTCGCCTGTGCGTCGTTCGATTCCGAAATCACCGTAAGTCGCCCGCCGCCTTCCATCGCGTCACGCGCATTGAGCAACAGATTCAGGAATACCTGTTGCAGTTTGCCGGCGTTGCCCCGAACGGCTCCTAGATCGGCCGCCAAATGCTCATCGACTTCGATGCGCGCCTTTACCAACTGCGGCTGAATCAGTTGCAGGGTCTCACGCACCACGCGATTGAGATCGATCTCCTCATACGCGGTCGACGAGGTGCGCGAAAAATTCAAAAGCGAATTGACGATCTCGCTTGCGCGGAACGTCTGCTTGGCGATCTTCTCGAGCAGTTTCGCCTTCGAATCGTCGCCATTCACCTGCTTGGCCAGCAGCTGCGCGTAAGTCGATATCACCGCCAGCGGCGTATTGACTTCGTGCGCCACGCCCGCCGCCAGCAAACCAAGCGACGACAGTTTATCGGCCTGCATCAACCGCTGCTCCAGAACCGAGCGCTCCGTGATATCGTCGAACAGAATCAGCCGCCCGATCTGCTCCTGATCCCGCGAAATCAGCGGCGCCAGGACGATGTTGATCACTCGGTCGGCGTCGGTCGGCCCCGGCAATGGAAACTTGTAAATCGTGTGAATCCCCGCTTCGCCACGCAGCGTGTCTAAGCGCTCGGTCAACTCGGCGGGCAACAGGTCACGCAGGCGCCGCCCAACCGCATCCTGCCGCGTAATCCCCGTCATCGATTCCATCTGCGAGTTCCAGCTCTCGATGCGATCCTCGAAATCTGCCGCCGCGATGCCCACGTTGATCGACTCCACGATGTTCTCGCTGAACTCCTTCAACCGCTCGTACTCATCGGCCTTGCGTTGCAGCGAACGATACAGCCGCGCGTTCTCGATCGAAATGCCGACATAGCCGCAGAGCGTTTGCAGCAGTTCGACATCGTCGGACGAAAGGAAATCGCCCTCGGTCGTGCGGCTCACCCCGAGATAGGCGATCACCCGCCCGCGCGCCGTGCACGGCAGGTAGTAGGTCAGATCCAGATCGGCGATCGTGTGAAGCACCGGTTGGGGCCAATCGCGCAGCAGCGCGTCATACGGCCCACGCGTTCGTTCGAAAAACAGCGGCTCGCTGGCCTTGCCTTCCAGGAATGAAAGGTCGATCAGGTCCGGAGCAGGCTTCTGCCGCCCCGCGGTGAGATAGAGCCGGTAGGTATCCTGGTCCGACTTCTCATCGTTTAAGAAGAATGCGAGCCTCTCAATCGACAACGTGCGAATCAACCGGTCGGCCACCGTGTTCAGCGTTCGGTTCAGATCGGTCTCGCTGCCCAACTCGCGGGCGAACTCGATCAGCGTTCGGCGATAGTCGTAGCGATCTTTGTAGAAGAAGTGCCGGTCAAGCACCTCCTGCAGCCAGTTGCGCACTGGCTGAAAGATGAACGCCGCGATGAGAATCAGGCTTACCAGCGCCGCCGGATTCAAGTCGTCCACGCGCGCGCCCGGCTGCCCTTCCGGATGGGGAATCGACGAGGTGATCGAAAACACAAGGCCGTAGAACACCGCCAGCACGGCCAGCGTCGCCAGCGTGTAGACATAACCCTGCTGGAAGATGATGTCGACGTCCATCAGCCGGTAGCGGAAGATCGCATACGCCCACGTCAACGGCACCATCGCCAACGGCAAAACGGCCATCTCCATCTCCGGCCCCAACACCGAGCCCATCAAATACGGCATCACATACATCACGGCGAAAGGCAACACACCGAAGACCGCGCCGTTGCGCAACCACTTGATCTGTTGCCGCACGACCGCGTCGGCCGCGTTTCGATGCCGCCAGGCGAGGATTCCCGCACCGATCAACTGTCCTCCGGCGACGAACGCCAACCAACCGCGGTCGAACAGCCACCGCAGCTCCACCGGACTCACCGCCACGCGAATGTATCCGGAAACAATGCCCGCCCACGCCGCACAGATCGCGAGCGAAGGAACATAGAGCAGCCACGCGCGCTTCCGCAGCCATGTGGGCGTATCCGGAAACACTAGCGCGAAGTGAATGTACAGAACCGGCATCAGCAAACCCGCGAACACGTTGCCGAAGTAGATCACCTGATCGAAGCTATTTAGCTTGCCGGTATAGTGGAACGTGTAGAGTACGAAGCTTGCCAGGCACAGCAGATAGAAGTGCAGCGCCTTGTGCGCATCCCCGCGTCGAAAGAACACAAACAGGCCAACAAAAAGATACGCAACGCCGACGAAGTACTGATAGTAGACCGCGTCCGACGGCGCCCGCTCGGCGATATTCACCGTGTACTTCACTTCCAGCGCCAACGCAGCCCCGTCCCGAGTATAGGGGTGCTCGATGATATACTCGGCTTTCTTCCAAACTCCGATTCCGACCAGAATCTCGGCCACCTCCACCGCGTGCGTCACCGGTAGATTCGAGATCGAATGCAGGATATCGCCCTGCACAATGCCAGCCTTGGCGGCTGGTGAATCGGGCGAAACATGGAGCGCCACCACCGTGTTCTTCCGAATCGGCGCGCCATTCGGGTTGGTCCCGGCCACCGCTTCACGGTCCACCCACGTTACGCCGTCCTCGGGAAGCTGGAACTTTCGCTGCTGCTGGAAGTTGATGCCGGCGGCAATAACGGCCGCGATCGTCAAGATGACGATCAGCGCGCCCGAAAGTTGCCGCTTCACTTCCCGCATGGAGACACGAATCCCTTTCAGTAGCCTAGCAATTTAAAGACCACTCGCGGGGATCGGCGGTTACAGCCGATTGCCAACAAAACGAAGGGGTTATCGTGACTACATCACGCCGGTTCTACGGGAAACGGAATCGCGATCCGGGAATCGGAATTCGTCAGTGCGACGAGGGGACGGCAAACGTCAAACTCGCCCAGAAACTCTCCCAGTCGGCAGCGGCCTCATCGGCGCATCGTTCCATCACGATGGCGTGCAATCGATGCGGTCCCGAACCGAGAATTGGTATCGAAATCCGGCCGTCGCGATCGGTACGGCCGATCACTTCCATCTTTGCCTTGCCGTTGGCCAACCACGCCGATTCCACAGCGATATCGCCCGCGGGCTGACCGCGGAACAGCACCTGCACCGGAATGCGGTCGCCGACGCGCAACGCAGCCGGATCGGCCTCGGGAATGATTTCAATCGTCAGGCCAGTGCGGTGCTTGAAGTGCTCGTCGCCTCGCCCAACCGTGATCAGCGACTTGACGTATTTGCTATACCGCTCGCGTCCCGGCTTGGCGGATTCACCGCGCACGTCGCGAAGCTTGACGATATGCTGCAAGTTCTCATGCTCCAAATAGGAGCGGAACTTCGCCGCGTCGAGTTCGATAAAGTTCGGAATCGTACGCGCGGTCAGGATCGCCGTGCCTTCGCCCGGTGCGCGAACACTGGCCGCGGTACGCTTCGGCTGCTCGATGATCCCGGTGAACTCCGACTGGCCGGAGTTCGAATGTAGCCGCGTATCGCGCAACCGCTCGGGCTTGACCGAACTATCGCCCGCGGGAAACCCATCGCCGTTTTCAAACGCAACGCGCAATGTTTCGCCGGGCGTGACGCTGAACTTCGCGGGCATCAGGTACAGGTCGTGCGCAAACGCGGCTGCGCTCAGCGTGAGCAGGAGTCGGATCATCATTTCTCAATTTACAACTTCGTCAGCCAGAATTCACACTCCCACTCGACGTACCGCCACTCCGGGTTGCGCTGAGGATCCCGCAGTCCCGCCAACAGCTCGCGAAAATAATCCGCGTCCTCGCGAGCAAACTCAAAGTAGGTGACGAAGTCGTAGGGGAGTCCCATCCCCCGGGAATGGAAGAGCTTTCGATAAACGCGGTCGACGTATGGCGCACCCGTGTGCGTGTGCCCTGCACCGTCACGAAAGTGGGCGCGCCGCCGTTCTTCGGGCAGAGCCCACCATTCCTCCGATTTCCGGATCGGAATGATCACGGCTGTCGCGCCGCCGCTGAACTCACCGTGCGCATGCGCTAGCGAAGCCTGTTGCGCCGGACTGGTGTAGCGCAGGTCTTGTGTTCCGCCTTGGTAGACCAGCGGAAGGACCGTTTCGACGCGCGACTCGGACTGGATGCGCGTCATTAGCCAACCGGCCTCGGGCGTCTCCGCACCGGCGACCGCCTCGACGCGGTGTGTAACGCTTTGCTCGGAAAGCCGCTCGGCCGGACCAAACGCGAACGCCGTAAATGATTTTGGTGTCATCTGCCTCGTTTCTCGCGGCCGGCGATAACGGGGCAAGCCTTCCCCTCAGATTACCAAATGAACATCCTACGATCAGCCCCAGGAGATTTACCGCAATGAAAAAGCTCGCCCTCGTCTCGCTTACCGCCGCTCTCGCATTCGCGCAAGCGCCGAACCTGAAATCCGCCAGCGGCTACCTCGCACAGGTGCAAGGGCAATTGAAGAACAACGTCATCAAGGCCGCTGAAAAGATGCCGGAAGAAAGCTACGGCTTCAAGCCCAGCCACGACGTGCGCTCGTTTGCGCAACTGCTCGGCCACATCGCCAACGCCGAGTTCAACTTCTGCGCCGCCGTTTTGGGCGAGAAGAATCCGAGTACGGTGAACATCGAAAAGGACAAGACGACGAAGGCCAAGTTGGTGGCGTCGCTTAAAGACGCCTTCGCATTCTGCGAAAAAGCATACGCAGCGATGTCGGACGACAAGATCAACGAAACCGCCAAGTTCGGCCAGGGCGAGCGCAGCAAGTTCGGCGTGTTGGCGTTCAACAACGCACACACCAATGAACACTACGGCAACCTTGTGACATATATGCGCATCCGCGGATTCGTTCCGCCGTCGAGCGAACGCTAACAGTTCGATGACTCGCTCTGTACTGACCGTGGCCTGCTTCGCGCTCTGCGCGTGCGGGCCGCGAAAGCCGTCTCTAACGAAGTCCGAAGCCCTTCCGGAACTACGCAAATACGTGCTCGAAACGCCGGCGATATTCGGCCGCGCGAACTACAATCCGCCGTCTATCCCGGATCTAGACGCACAGATCGAAACCGCGATCGAAAAGCGGAACTTCGGCCGCATGCCCGCCGATGCGGCGGAGGCGAAGCGGCTCGCCTTTGTCATCGCGCCTAACATTTGGAGCCACTACATCGACACGCCCGAAGGCCGCGCCGCCGTCGAAGCGCGCATTCGAGAAAACTGGGACAACCCGCCCGTGCGGACCGAGGAATTGAACGGCGTGGTTGTCGACTTGGGCCTTTGTCCCGGCGCGCTGACGAAGAACTCGAAGGGCAGCTTCGAACTGCGCGATTGCCCTGCCTTCGAACACGGCGAACTCACCGCCGCCGAAATTGCCCGCCGGCTGCAAGACCTAACCACGCGTTACCCAAACGCCAACGCGTACAACTTTTCGGTGACGTTTACGAACTACCGCACGCCCAAGGTGTTGCATTATCGATGGGAGCCGTCGAGCGATCTGCTTTACCTAACCAACCAGGGCGTCACATTCCGTTCTAAGAAGCGGATTGGTGGATTCGACAAACTGTTGTCCGGAGAATCGCCCTCGCGAATGCAGCATATGGAAACGGTGCATAGCAACCTTCGCGTGGGAACGCCCCGATGAAACTCACACCACACTTTGACTTCAATGGCCGGTGACATCTCCGCCCCCTTCACGACAAAGTCTGCCATGCATCGTTTCGACTGGCGGAAGACTCGTTCAGCGGCTCCGGTGGCGGCGATGTCCAGATGCCGCTGCAGGCTACGTTCTGGGCGCAGCGCTTCGGCGTTCTCACCGATAAGTTCGGCATCCCGTGGGTGATCAACTGCGAGCAAATGCCTTAGAGTTGTAAGGAATGAAACTGGCCGTCTTCCTCTCCACCGTAGCTCTCGCCGCGCCGCCCGTGGTGAGAATCGATAGGCCCATGCCGCCGCCCGATTGGGCGCTGGCGCAACGCGCGTTGCTAAAGGCTTACAGCGACGCCGCCGCTGAGTTCGCCGAACGATATATCGACAATCGCGGCTACTTTCGCTGCGTGGAACGCTGGGGCGGCAACGACGGTCCCGACGATGTCATGGAGACCTTTCATTCCTGGCCCCTTCTGCACGCGCTCGGCGGAGATGCCAAGGTGCTCGATCTCTATCGTCACATCTGGGAAGGCCACATCCGCCAGTTCACCGCGGCAAAAGCGCCCTCGGCCAGCGCCGCCCGTGACGGCATGTTTCACAAGGAGTTCGTCACGTCCTTCGACTGGGAGCACACCGGCGAAGGCCTCGCGGCGTTTCACTTCTACGCGCTCTCCGGTCCGCGCGACGCCGAGTACGTCAAGCGCGTTCGCCGCTTCACGGCGTTCTACAACGGCGAAGACAAAGACGCGCCGAACTACGATCCCAAACACAAGATCATTCGCAGCATTCTGAACGGAAGCCGAGGGCCTCTGATCACGGCCGCGACGGTCCACGACTGGGGCGGCGAAGCCGTCGAAGGCCACCCCGAGCGCCTCGACCGTTACAAACTCGCCTCCAACGTCCGCGGCGATCACCCGCTCAACATGGGCGCCTGCTCGCTCGGCTTCAACGCGTTCGCGCTCACCGGCGAAAAGAAGTACCGCGACTGGGTGCTCGAATACGCCGGCGCTTGGCGCGACCGAATCCTCGCCAACAAGGGCAACATTCCGACCAACATCGGACTCGATGGCACAGTCGGTGGCGAGTGGGGCGGCAAGTGGTACGGCGGCACGTTTGGATGGAACTTCGATCCGTCCACCAGCGGCCGCAACTACTACATGCGCGGCGCGCGAACGGGACTCGGCACGGCGCTTCTTTTGACCGGCGACATGTCATTCGCCGAACCGCTACGCCGTCAGATCGCCAATCTGTATGCGGTGTCGAAGACAGAAAACGGACGCGTGCTCTTTCCTCAAAAGCACGGCGACAACGGCTGGTACGGCTTCACAGCGAATCAATACTTCGACGTCCAGCGCGACTTGTATCTGTGGTCGATGAACGCCGCCGACCGCGCGCATCTCGACAGCGATCCCTGGCTGCGCTTTCTCGACGGCAAGGACGACGGCTACCCGATGCGCGCGCTGCAAGCGGACTTCGAACGCCTTCGCCGCCGCGTCGCCGCCATGCGCGCCGATACCAGCACCGCCGACACACGCCCCTCCGACGGCGCCCAACGTTTCTCGCCCATTGCGACTGAGACGCTCGTGAACCTCATGCTCGGCGCCAATGAACCCGGCGTGTCCGGCAACGTGTTGCACGCGCGCTTGCGCTACTTCGATCCCGCCGCGCGGCGCGCCGGACTGCCGCCCGATGTCGCCGCGCTCGTACGCAAGATCACGGCGGATTCGGTGGTGGTGACGCTCGTCAACATCAACCCCGTCGACTC